>NZ_JAPCJA010000007.1:0-116770 GCF_027707745.1 Aeromonas sp. QDB23 | reverse complement strand
GAAGGGTACCACCAATCAGCAGTTGGCCACCTCTCGCCATTCATCCATGAGTGTCGCACTTATTATCTGAATTCCCGCTTTGCATAGTCAAAGCTGCCAAGGGCAATCTCGTGCTTTATCGCCGCTAGTTTGTTCGCTGCGAATTTGACGTTTGCCTTAGTGATGGGGATGTCCAATACCTCTCTGCACCGGCGCCCCTTATAGCTGAAACAGATCCGTAGCTTGCTGCCATGCACTTCAACACCAGTCAGCCCGGCAACCAGAGAGGCTTGGTTATCTATTGCGCTGACTCTACCCATTTGTCGTACTCCTCGACGCTGTAACGAACCTGACCATCAGGGCCATATTTCCAGATTATTCCTTCTGGCCACTCACCCTTCAGGCGGCGCCCCTCTGCAGCCTTCTCGGTCATCCCTGTCAGGGCCTCAAAAAGGCGTGGTTTCACCCATCTTGCGCACGGGTAGATGTAATTTCCTTGCATGTGGTCCTCGCGATTAAAAGAGACTCGAGCCGGTGACGCCCGAGCTGGTTGTAGTAAAAGGTTTGAACTTGCTTGCGGGAGTTGGCAGCCTGGTCAAGGCGGTATTCCCCCAGTTCGGTGGTTTTCAGGCTGTGTCGGTTGGCCAGCCTGCCGATGGCTTGCGCACTCACCCCCAGCTCCTTACCCAGATCGGTTGCGCTCCAGAGCTGGCCGGTTACCCTGGGCGTTTCGATAGGCAGATCGAAGTGAGCCAGGATGCGGCCGATCTCGGCGAGCTTGGCCGACTGGGAAAGGGTGGGGGAGAGTACGGTATTAACCAGATCGTCCAGCAGTTGGCTGCTCTGGTCGATGAGTTGTAGCTGTTGCATGGCGTGGCCCTCCTGTCCTTGAGGATGGGGCGCCAATTGGATTGAAGGAAGGGCCGTTAATCCTCTTCATCAAGGATTGGCACGCAGACATCCGACATGTCTGAGAACAATTCTTCGCCTTCTATGCTGACGCAGTTGACTGAGTTGCTCATGCAAATGATTTCATCAACTACGCGCCTGAGCTCGTCTCGGTCTAACTCTTCATTATTAAGTAGTTGCTTGGCCGTATCCCTGAGCGAGCGAACCTCTTCACTTAGGTTTCTGCGCCAGCCGTTCATACTGAAACTTACTTTTGACATTCAGCCTACCCCTCAGCTTTGCAGCGGTTGCTGCTTTGGTTCGATTGTAACCACCCCGAGATCGCACTTGAACTGATGCACATCACTGCTGAACTTCGGCTTGCCATCAAACTCCTTGCCCAGAATGTTGGCCTTCTCAATCAGAGCGCTCTTTGCAGCCTCAAAGGCGGCGTGGGCGGCCAGCACTTTGGCGTCAGTTGTCTTGTAGAAGCTGGTCATAGCGGGGCCTCCTCGCCACCCAAGGCGGCAAGCAGCGCCGGGATAAACTGGGACAGCTCGCCGGTCACCAGTGCAAAGTCGGCGTCCATGCGGGCTGCTGGATCCTCGCTGGTGATGTCGTCATTCTGCTCGCGCAGCTCCTCGCTGAACTTGAGGCGCTTGATGGAGAGGTCATCGCCCAGCACAAAGCTGATGCTCTCACCCCAGCAGAGGGCCAGCTTGGTGACCAGCTTGTCGTTGGCGAGGTGGTTTTTTACCTCGTCGGTCATCAGATCCTGCTGCTTGAAGCGGGCGATCCCGCCGTGTTCCATGGCGCTGCGCAGCTCGGATTCATCTTCCAGGGTGAAGGAGGCAGGCAGGTTTCCCTCTTGCAGCCACTCGGTCATGGTGATTTCTGGCGGGTTCTTGAGCGCCACCGGCACCGCCGGCAGGCTGCCGATGGACTTGCGCAACAGGGCCAGCACGTCCTCGGCCCTCTTGGCGGAGGGGGCATCGACCATCAGTAGGCCGTCGGCCGGGTTGATCCACGCGTAGGTGTTGGCGGTGCGGCTGAATGCGCGGGGCAGCAGGGTGTGCAGCAGCTCCTCTTTCAGCACCTCTTTCTCTTTCCTCTTGAGGGGGCGGCCCTGCTCGAACTCGATCGCCTCAACCTTCTCATCCAGCTGCTCTTTGACGACGGTAGATGGCAACATCTTCTCCTCCTTGCGAGCACAGATGAGGATCTGGCCGTTGGCGGAGTGGGTCAGGGTGCTGCCGAACTTGCCTAGAGGTCGAGTCCAGCCGAAGCGGGACATATCCTGGCTGCCGCAGGGGGTGAAGGCACAAGCTTCGAGCTGAGTTTCCAGCTGTTCGGCGGTCAACTCGAACGGGCGGGTGAAGCGGTACACTTGAAGGTTTTTAAACCACATGGTCTGGGGTCCTTTTGGTTGGTTAGTTGCGGGCTTTTGCCTGCAGGTCGTGGAGTTTCTTGGCGGCTGCTTCGGCTTGTGACCGGTTGCAGATGGTCCCGCCAGGCAGTACAAACTTGCCGCGCAGCTTGGGGTGGGGCATGACGACGCCCAACCCGATGACTACCGCGCCGCAGTAGGGGTTATCTGTGTCTTTCATGGGGTTCCTCTACTTATCCACCGTTTCTGTGTGGCTGGCGGTGGATGGTTTGGGGGTATCAGGCTGCAGCGCTGACGGGCTCGGCTCCGGCAAGCAGCAGGGTGAGCTTGCTGACATCGCGTATCCGGCACTCGCCGCGCCAGTTGGGGGCGAAGATGAGGAGCATTGAGCCCTTGGGGTTGCCCTTCATTTCTTCTCCGGTTGCCTTGTTGATGAAGCTCACCCGACCGTTGCGCCACTTGCCGTTCTCGTCGTGGTAGCCGGTGATGTGGCGTACCTCGCTGGCGCGCTCGCCTGGATACCATTCTGTGCTGGTGTCCTGCGGGACCAGCATGACGGTGCCGATGCCGCGGTCCTGCTGCTCGATGGCCTTTCCCACCCATGGCCCGATATCGGAGTAGGGCGGATTGAGCCAAGCCCAAGGCGATCGCACAAACGGGCTGATAAAGTCGCCCCAGTCCACGCTCAGGGCGTCGATGTCAGGCGTCAGGTACTTCTCGCAGAGCGCCGTTTCCGGCAGTGCGGCGGCATCGAGGGCGAAGTTGAACTCAAGATCCAGCGCTCTGAACAGATAGAGCGGGGTCTGGGTCATGTCGCGGGTGGCTTCTGGGGTGGTGGAACCGCGGTAGTCAGCCATTGGCAGCCCCCTTGCACTCAACAGCAGCCAGTTGGCCATTCATCAACGCTTCGCGTAAGGCGATCATCTCCCTGTTGCGAAACAGGCTAGTAGCATAGATGAACGGCTTGCACAGGTTGTGTCCTTGGATCTCGAGGAAGTCCTTGCAACCCTGCTCTGTGAAGCAGGCTGTTTCGAAGTGGCTGATCTCCTTGACGGCCAGCTTTACCCAGTCGCCAGTTTCGCGGTCATCACGCCGGAGGAGCTCAAGCCTCCGCTCAGTTGTTTCGCTGGCCTCGATGTGCCTTTCCTGATGCCACCAGAAAATGCGGTCGTGATCATAGTCAGCATCAACAACAATCTCACGCTTGGAGAACACGCAATAGAGCGGGTCTGCAGTGAATCGACCATGCTGAGTGTTCAGTGAATGCTGCATTCTATGCAGCAGCTCTGGTAGTTGCTGGCTCATGCAGCCTCCTTTCTGGCTTTGCTGTATCTGGCCGCGTCCTCGCAGTCGTCAATGTGGCTGGCGCCATACTTCTCTCTGGCCGCCTCGGCGCAGGTGTATGCCTCGTATGGGTTAAATCCACAGGTAACCTTGCCGCAGTCAGGGCAGTTGCCGCGGGTGCGGCCTGTTGTCTGCCGCTTGCGTGGGCGCTTTGGCTTGCGGATCCCGGCAACGGTGATCATGCGGCGCTCGTTGACGTTGCGCGCCTGGAATGTGCGGCGACTGATGGACTTCACGTACTCAAGCGGGTAAAAGGCAACCTCATCGTTCCACAGAGCATGCCTTACCTCCTCTGCCGTCAGGATTAGCGCATCTGACAGGCAGACTGTCGAACCCTTCTGGGCCTTCCAGTAGACATCGTTACCGTCGAAATCACCGATGCAGCAGTGGATTACATACTGATCGCAGCCTGTTGCCAGACCGGCCTTGGTGTCATCCAGATACTGGTGGTCAACCCGCACGGTAGCGAGCTCATCGACCAACGCCTTGCTGAGCGGCACATCGGTGTGGCGCCCATTGAAGTGGCGCTGGGCCTCCTCCAGCGTGTAGACGTGGGCTTTGTCCAAGTTTGAGGTGTAGCCATTGCCATTAAGCGCCCAGAACATGCAGGTGCTGCCTACATTGGTTCTGGTGTCGCGCAGATAGAAGCCTGTCATGCCGCCTCCTTGTGCTGTTCTGGTTGCTGGCTGGCTGCGAACTGCTCTTCCCACAACTTCACCTTGAGCTCGCAGGCGTAGAGGATCTGGCCAACCAGCTTCTCGCCAAGCCCCTTCACCTTGTCCAGCTTGTTGCCCTGGTGGCTCATCACCTTGTAGAGGGTGTCGATCCCGGCATCCTCCAGCGGCTTGATGGTGCGCGGCGGCAGGCCACATTCGTGAATGCTGACCGTCTTGGCCCATTCTGCTCGCGGCTGCAGGTGCGGATGGCTCCGGGCCAGCGCTTCGAACATGAAGTTGAAAATATCCTGCGTCATGGCATCAGGGGCGCCGGCACCGAACGGGGTGGGATAGATGGGGTTCATCCACTGGCTCAACATGACCGAGCAGCCGGAGCCATCGGATTTCATGGCGTGCAGCTTCCAGTTGAGGTCATTGATGAGGTAGGTGAGGTTTGACTGCAGGCCGTGATCCACCAAGTAGACATTCCAGAGCGTGCCGTCCTCGCCCTTATAGGTCTTGGCCAGGTGCTTGAACCAGACCAGCTTGGCATCACGGCAGCTCTCGAGCTCCATGATGACGCCGTGGCGGCTTTCCAGCTCACGATCCTGCTCGTTGATGGCATCCAGCAGGTCTTTGATGCGGCGCTCGAGTTTCAGCACCTCGGCGCGGTAGGCAGCCTCATTGCTCTTGTGCTTGGCGATCGCGGTGCGCTGTTGCTCCAGCAGGTCGTTTTTCTCCTTGATGCGGCGCTTCATGCCTGCCGGATCCATGGCCTTGAGGTCGGCAAGTTGGCGATCGGTCTGGCGTGAGGTGAATTGCAGGGCACTGAATTTGGTTTCGATCTCATTCAGGGCGCGCTGCGCCTTGTAGAGTTCGTCTGCCTTGGCTTCCAGCTCATCTGCGCCTTCTTGCCGCGCTGCTGCGATGCGCTGCTCGGCTTCTGCCACCTGCTGGCGCAGCTGGCTGACCAGTGCGATCTGCTCATTCAGCTCACCATCCCGGGCTTCCAGCTGGTCGATGAGCCCGTTGAACTCGTCGATATGGGCGTTGGCAGCCTCGCTGATCATGGTCAAGTTGGCGGTGAGCAGGGTTTCAAAGCTGCCGATGGCGGCCTTGGCCGGGCCGTCAGGCATCTGGATGATGGCTCGGATCTGGGTTGTGAGGGTGTTCAGGGCAAGGCTGGTTGCCTCGCTGGGGTTCAGCGTGGTCATGGTTGGTCCTCTGGGAGTGCAAAAGCCCCGTTGGCGGCGGGGCGGGTGATCAGTAGTTGATGCTCAGGTGGTCGATCTTGTTGCTGGCGATGTGCTTGACGATGTTCACGGCGACATCCTCAGCGAGACCCAGCCCCATCAAGTCCATCACGATGGAGCTGTTGATCCGGCCGCGGTGCTCACGGTCGGCCAGGCGGCGGGAGTTCTCTTCATCCTTGAGGCGCTGTTCGTCGGCGATGCGTTGGCGCTCCTGCTCGGCGGCGGCCTTCGCTGCAAGCTCTGCTTCCATCTTTGCTTGGGCAGCAGCCTGCAGGCGGCGCTGTTCTGCCTGCTCCGCTTCGGCAATACGGCGGGCTTCTGCCTGCTGGCGGGCCAGCTCTGCGGCTTCTGCGTCGCGGATAGCCTGTTGCTCACGTTCCCGCGCTTCGCGTTCGCGGCGCTCGGCATCGAGGCGGGCCTGCTCTTGGCGCTGGGCTTCGGCTGCTGCAGCCTGCTCTGCGATGCGGCGCTCACGATCTTCCTGATCGCGGGCGGCAGCCTCTTGGCGCAGACGCTCCAGCTCGGCGGCTTGCGCTTCCCGCGCCTTGGCTTTCTCAATGGCGGTGCGCAGGTGGAGCACGGCAGCATCCTTGGCTACGCCTGCCTGGGCGGTCATCTCTTCCCAGCTGTCGTCGATGGCGATCGCTTCAATCTGCTGCAGGTAGTGCTCCAACTCGGTGCTCGGCAGCTCGGCGGAGGTCTGCTTGGCTATGGAGAAGGCCAGCATACGTTCTTGCAGTACGGCTACGCGGGCTGCTTCTTCCGCTTCGTACTGGGTGAGCGGGGCACGCACTTCCTCTTTCAGGGCGTCGAGGGTGTCGCGGATCACCTTGCGGTTGGCGTCAATGCGCTTGGGGATCTCCTTGTACTGGTCGGTCAGCTCCTTGCCGAAGCCTTCCAGATAGGTTTTGGTCTTGGCAACGGCATAGGCGATGCTGGCGATCTCCTTGCGACCTTTGGCGGTGGTCACGTCAGGCACCAGGCTGGATGCCTTCTGGCGGATATCGGCCAACAGCTCAGTCACCCCTTGGCCCTCGGTAAACAGGGCAACGGCGGTGGTCGGTTCGATGACAACCAGCTGAGTTTGGGCGGTGTCGGTCTTGGCTTGTTCGGTCATGTCGGGGTCCTTGTGGCGGTGATCCATAAAAAAGCCCGCTGGTTGGCGGGCTGGACTGGTTAAAGTGGTTGGTTACGCTTGCTGCTGGTCGAGTTGGCGCTTGCGCTCGCCAGCGACCTGCTTGATGCCTTTGACTATCTGCGGGTCGCCGGTGCCGTTGGCCCACTCCCACGCGGCGGTGTAGGCTCTTTGCCACTCCTCGCCGGAGGATGCGCCCTCGATGGCGGCGCTGTGGTCAGCGTAGGCGCTGGCGTGGTCAACCTGCTCGACCGTTTCGATGTGCGGTTCAACATGTTGCTGCGGCTCAGCTTCGAGCGTCACCGGTTGATCCATGCTGCCTTTCATGGCGGCAAGCGTGCGGTTTGGTGCTTTCTGTTGCTGCACTTGGGCGCCCGGGATCTCGTTGATGATGATCTCCTTGCCTTCCATCTCTTCGGCTGTGGGCTCGCTGCCGATCTCAGGCCATGCCTTACGCAGCGCTTGCGCCTCGGTACACTTGGCCAGCTGGGCATATGGGCGCTTGCGCCACATGGCGTTGGGGCACTCAGTCTTGCCGCTCTGGGTGGCGTAGTTCTCCTTCCAGCGCTCAAGGGCATGGAAGGCCACCCGCTGGCCGTCAATCATCTTGTAGACGGTGTATTTGCACCACTGCGGGTAGGTGACCTTGATCTTGTTTTGCTGGTTGTAGGGGTCTTGGAACTCCTCGGTCACATCAGGGCCAAACACAGGCTCATCAGCACCGGCGTAGTTGCCGGAGCGGTCTGCTTGAATGCGGTACATGCCGATACCGGGCATTGGTACATCGCGCCACACCTTATCCTTGGTGCGAGCGTCAGTGACCTGCATGGGCACCAAATGTACCGGCTTGAGCAGGATGTCCAGCCCGCGCGCCTTGCAGTAGTCAATCGCCATCACCACAGAGTCAGGGTTAGCGCCTGGGTAGATGGTGTTACACAGGGCGTTCCAGGTTGGCTCATCGATACCGCGCTGGGCCAAGATGGGGAACTCGGCGGCGAAATTCTCCGCCGCCTGCTGCTTGATGATTGCGATGTTGCTCACGCTGCTCTCCTTGCCCATGCCGGGCGGGTAAGTGGTATCAGGTCGTGCCAGTCGTTATTGACGCGGCACTCGTGGAATTTGCGCAGGTCGCGGCGGTAGAGGTCTTTGCCTTCCTCTTTCCACTCCTGCTCCAGCGGGCGAACCCGCACTGGATAGCGGCCGCACTCAATGGATGAGCTGACCGCGATAAAGATGAAGTCCGGGATCTCGCCGTAGATCTCCCGATAGCCATCGGAGTACATGGCGTCCTGAACGTGGTAGCGGAACTCTTCGACGTGGCGCCGTAAGCGACTCATGTCGTCCACCTTCTTCACGTCGGCCAGAATGGGGTGGCCGGTCAGCATCCTGTCTGGCCGGCAGCGGCATAGTTCCTCGGTCTCGCGGTCAGTCCAGTAGAGCGACCCCTCACAGATTCCGTCCTGCTCCAACAGCCAGCGGGCGTCAGGGTGGGCGAACACGCTTTCGCGCATCAGTTGCAGCTTTCGCCCATCCTCTGCGGTCATGATGGTCTTGCCCAGCTCGGAGCAGTTGGCCAGAAACTCCTTCTCTTCATCCTTGCCAGCGTTGGTACGGCGGTTGAACTCAGGGGCGATGATGAAGCGATCCTTGAACTCTTCCGGCTCCAGCAGCAGGCAGTGCAGGGCGGTACCCATGTCCAGCGCCTTGAGCTTTTCCTCATCGACCGGCGCGCTTTTGCGCCAGATGTAGGTGGCAGGGCTCTCGGCGATGTCGTCGAGCTGGGATTTGCTGATGCCGGGGCCAGAGTGGTACTGCTCGTTGGAGAGGCCCAGCACCAGCCCCTGCGGCAGGGCTAGGCTGGTATCTACGGCGGCGTTCATATGGCCTCCTTTATTGCCTTCATCACGCCATGAAACAGGCCATGGTGTATTCGGTCCATTTGCGGCCTTAGCTCAATAGCAAGATTGGTTTTGCACTCAACCCATGCGTAATGAGCATCGACAGGTGAATCAAACAGACCTAGGTGGATGCTTTTTCTGGTAATTGGGTTTCTGCATCTTGACTCGAATGTATTTGGCTCTTTATGCAGGCGAACACCTATAGGCCACTTACCACGAAGCGCAGCCCTGTCAGTGTTGAAGCTATTTAGCCATGAAGGAACATAGATGCAGTTATCTGGCGAGTAGATTTTCGAGTTACCAAGAAGGTCTTTATCAAGCTGCCAGCCATCTACGTGATGTTTAATCCACCACTCCCTAAATCCCATAAAAGAGTGCCAGACAGAGCCAACTGTAACGCCAATATAAGTTGGGTTTTTGATGTGACTCGTCTCGCTGTACGTCCTATACAGCATGTGGCTCCAAGTCTCATAAGCAGGGCAAGTGACCTGTTTTCCACCAACCCTTGGTTTTGTTAGGTAGTCAGCATCATTGACACCTATCCCATGCAACTTCTTGCGAAAAGCCATTGCGCGACTGTTGATTGGGTAGTTGGATCTAAGCCACTCAGAAAGTTCAACGCCTTTCATGCTGCGCTCCTCTGAAGATACCTTTCAAACTGCTCCTCGCTCATGGCGTTGTGCAGGGCGGCCACATGGTCGCTCCAGGCGGCCTTGGCCAACTCGGCAAGCCCAGTGTCAACTACCTGCTGGATGAACTGCTTCAGTTGCGCATCATCGCCGCCGAGCATGCGACAGATGGCTAGGTTGTATTGGCGGTGCTGGTCGCTGCCGAGCTCGCCCAGCAGGGTTGCTGGGTCTGTTTTAAGCAGGCCGGCCAGCAGCAGGGGGTGGTTGGCGCTACACCACTCGGCGACCCACTCGGCCTTGGCGTTGGCCTCGGCTTCGCGGCTCTCCAGCAGGGCGAGCAGGGTGGTTTCGTTGATCATGGTCGGGGGTCCTTGGTTGGTAAAAACAAAAACCCCAGCGCGAGGGCTGGGGTTGTTGGTTGAAACTGGACGCTGGTTAGCGTGGCTTCATCAGCGATTGGGTGCGCCGAGTGACGGAAGCTAAGGTCAGCTTCATCAGATCGGTCAGGTCGTCATTACTCATCAGGTCGAGCATGCGCTGCATGTCGCGCGGGTCGGTTGGGTCAATGACGTGGGCGCAGTCAGCAACCGGCCAGAGAGTGAGGCAGTCACCGCCGTGGCGGCCGCTCATGCTGCCACTGTCTGGCTCGATACTGAGCATATAACGGGTGGCGCCCAGCTTGTGGCAGAGCGCCTTGGCCAGCTGCTGCCCGCTGCATTTGTACAGTTCGCTGGCTACGGGCGGGAAGGGGATGTCGTTTTCAGTCAGCTCGGCAAGCTGGCGGTGCAGTGCCTCGCTTTCGCTGCGGCGGGCGGCTTGAGCGGCAGCGTACACCTCGACTTCAAAAGCTGGCTCAATCCAGCCTGCATATTTCATGGCGACCAACTCGACCGCCCACACTCCTGGCCTGTTGCCACCCCTCACCGTTTTCAAAGCGGGAAATCCCGCTTTGGCCTCTACCGCTGCGATGTAGGCGCCATTGAAGCGCTTGAACTCGCTGGGCTTGTGCGATGCGGTAGCTTTACCTTGGGCGATGGCAGCTTTATGCAGGTCGTTGAGGTTGTACATACCATCGGCTGCAATGGTGATGGAGTGGTTGGCAATGGTGAGCTGAGTGTTCATGGCGTTTTCCTTTGGGCTAACAAAGTAAGCGTCACCATAGAGGTCTCAATCTCGAACTGGTGACGAGCTGAACAGGGTTGAGACTACCGGCACCCAAAGAAACCGGCCAGCCTTGCGGCTGCCCTGCCCAGCCCGTCATAACACGGGTACAGCTGGGCCGCACAAAAAAACACGCATGGCGCGTGTTGTGCGCTTTGGGTTGATCGGGGTCTCAATCCCGGCAACGGATTTTGCCGTTGCTTTTATAGTATCTAGAAACATTGGCATGGTTGTCAATCCATGAAAAAGCCCAGCGGATGCTGGGCTTGGTTTGGTGGTCGTTGTAGCGACTATTTTGGTTGGTATTTCTCGAAGTAGCTGGCGGCCAGTTCTTGGCCTTTGGCTAGTTGATCTGGGGTGAGTCGCTTCGCGGCATTATCACGCGCATCGTGGGAGCTCCGCTCGCCATTTGCTGCAGCAACAGAATACCAAGCGTATGACTTCACATAATCCTGCGGTACCCCTTCACCTCGCGCATATCCTGCACCTAAGTTGTATTGTGCATCTGGTAAACCTTGCTCTGCGGCTTTTCGATACCAAGAGAAAGCCTTTTTGAAGTCTTGCCGCACACCTCGCCCTTGGTAGTGTATCACCCCAAGATTGTACTGCGCTTCGGCAACACCTTGCTCGGCGGCCTTGCTGTACCATATCAAGGCTTTGCTAAAATCCTGTTTTACTCCCTGGCCCTGATCGTACATTACGCCAATGTTGTATTGCGCTGAAGGAAAACCTTGCTGGGCCGCCTTGTTGTACCAGTCGAACGCCAGTTTTTTATCCTGCACCACAGTGGTGCCGCTGGCATACATCCAACCAAGCTGGTTTTGTGCGGCAATCAAACCAAGGTCGGCTGCTTTTTTGAACCAGAATACGGCGGTTTTGTTATTCTGCGGAACGCCTCGGCCATCTTCATACATGCCGCCTAAAAAGAACTGTGAAGTTGCATGGTTTTGTTCGGCTGCTTTTTGGTACCAAAATACTGCTTGCTTATCATCCTGAGGTACACCGTCACCAATGTCATAGCTAAACCCAAGGCGATATTGGTCGTCCCTGCTGCCAGCCTCGGCCAGCTTCATAATCTTGGCCATGTCAGTATTATCTGGCTCTGCGTGTGCCACTGGTATCACCAGCAATGACAACCCTAGCAACACCGTTCCGATCCAACCCCCTACTCGATTCATATCCCCTCCTTGTTTCGAAGGAAGCATTATGGATCTGTTTGGGGCAACTGTCAGCCTGCAACCCCCTGATGCAAGGGGCTCCAGGCTGGCCACTGTTGCCAGTGGCTAGCTGTCACCTTCCAGCGCCATGTTCCGGTTTGACGGGTTAATGGCGATCTGCCGGGCCAGCAGATTGCGAGCGGTGACTGCCCAATCCGGATTGTTAAAGAGCGGTGCAATCCTGAATTCAGGCTGCAAGAAGCCAAGACACACTCGCGGTGTCTATTAAATGCGTCTTGGCTTGAGCCCTATGCGTGGGAGGGCTCGACCCTGTTATCAAACTGCGGAGCGGTGGAACTGCATGCGCCAGTGGAGGAGGGCGCTGTGCCTAGTGAAACCTGTATTGCGAAGCTGGGCGGCTCGAGCTGCCACAATTCGGTGCTGCTCTGAGGCCAGCATTGCCACATGAAGGCGCTGACGGATGGCGCGGCGGCGGGCGGCGTTGCCGTTCAGGCGGTCGGCGATGGCGGCAACGATCTGGTCTGCGCGATGCGCGGCTCTGGAAAAAAGGCGTCTGGTCATGGTACATTTACTCCTGTTGGCGAGTTGGTCCTCGCTAATTCCCACCGGGTCAACTGGTTGGGGTCCTGATTGCCGGGGTTGGTCCCTCGGCTTTCTCTGACTGGGGGTGGTACCCTAGTCCTTCAAAGCCCGCCCTGTGCGGGCTTTGTCGTTCTTACGCGCTGGTCAGGCGCTTTTCACTTCTGCCCTGGTTAGGGGCTTGGTCCTGATTGCTGGGTGGCACTGAATTCTGTTTTTGCCATCCACCGTCACCGCTTGGTTTTATTTGGTTAGGCAAAACTTACTGAATGCATGATAGGCAGGAATAACTAACAAGGCAATACCTTGGTAAGTTTTTTTTAACTTTGTGTGCGAATGCCGCTCACGCCGCTAGTTTTCTGGTAAGAAAAAACCCGCCGATGGGCGGGTTTGTGGGGGACACTAAACAGTCAGGAGCGGCGCAGCTCTACCATCTTCCCTAGAATCGTGGCTTCGCTGGATTTGAGATAACCGAAGTGGGGATCATCGACAACTAGGTTCATACCATCGATCGCATTTTTGGCTCTCAACAACAGGATCTTGTCTCCGTGTTTAACCAGTGCCACATCGCCATTCTCCAGCTTTAGCTGCTGCAAGCTCATATCAATGACGATCACATCTCCCTTGTGAATGCCGCTACCAACCAGATCATCGTTTTCAGCAACCACGGCACACAGGTGCCCGCCATCCTCTACAACCAAGTGCTTTCCGGTGTCAATCAGCGGGATAGCATCTATCGGCTGACCTACCATATCCATCATCTCCCAGATCGGCACCTTGGATACGGCCGTACTTGATGCGTACTCAGCACTACTCTTGCCGACAAATAGCCATATAGGGTCGCAACCAAGGATCCTGGAGATGCTTAGGACGCTGCTAATTCTGGGGTCACTGGTGTTGCCGTGGATGATGGCGCTCAGCGTTGGCTTGGATAGGCCAGTTTTCCGCGCCAGATCTGCAGCGGTCAAACCTCGCTCATCCATTAGCTGCTGGAGTCTTTCGTTAAAGGAAGACATTGATTTCACCATATCGTTAGATTCAACAAACATCATCCATTATGCCTCGCCCGGTGTAAGGTTTGTTTTATGTTGACCGGTTAGTTTGTTCTTACTAATATTGGCTGGTACACACAAGAGGACCAACCATGCACATCGACGAGCCCATCAAGTTTTTTGGCAGTGCGGCAAAGGCCGCCAACGCCATCGGTTACAACCGAGTTTGTTTCAATGACTGGAGAAAAAAGAACGGAGGAATCGTGTCCCCGAAAGCTGCTGCATTGTTTGTCAGTGCGAGCAACGGTGAGCTCGATTTCGGGTTTGGCGATTACACCAACCCCGAGAAGGATGCAAAAGCTGCCGCCTGACCAGCGGTGAGTGACTGAAACCAAATACCAACAGGACTCCATATGACCAATTTGAGCATCATCACCAGCACCGAGATGACTATGGGCACCCGCGAGATTGCGGAGCTGCTTGGTAAGCAACATAGCAACATTAAAATTTCCGCCCAGCGCCTCGCTGTATCTGGCGTTATCGGAACCCTTGCAACGCAAGAGTTCTCCCACAACGGCAACGTCTACGAGGAATACCGCCTCAATAAGCGCGACTCGCTGATCCTGGTGGCTCAGAACTGCCCAGAGTTTACCGCCCAGATTGTGGACCGGTGGCAGGAGCTGGAATCCCAGCAAAGACCGCAGATCCCGCAGACCTACGCAGCGGCCTTGCTTGAAGCTGGCCGCCTCGCACTGGAAGTGGAGGAGAAAACCAAGCAACTTGAGTACGCCAACAACGTGATCTCCATCAATGCGCCCAAGGCCGATTTCTTCGACCACTACGCCTACTGTGGCGGATCCCTTGGTTTTCGTGAGGTAGCCAAGCTGCTCAAGGCAAAAGAGCATGAGTTTCGCGCCTTCCTGTGTGCCAAGCGTTACATGTACCAACTCAGTGGTCAGTGGATGGCATACGCCCAGCATCTTGACGCCGGTCGCTTTGAGGTGAAAACGGGAACTGCTGAACGAAATAACTACGCATTTGCCAAGACCGTGTTTACCCCGAAAGGTGTGCAGTGGATCGCGGGTGAGTGGGGCAAGTACCAGGCTGAGAAAGCTTTGGCCTCCTGATGGAGTTGACCCGTGAAGAAACGTACCCGTCATGCCACCTCCTTGATGACGATGAAAAGGGTCTGTCTATTGTGCAGACCCTTGGCGGAAGCCAAGAGGGGGTACGCAGATTGTGCGTACCCTTCCCCGTTGAAATGACGGGGAAGGTCAGACTGATTACTGCAAGAACGATTTAACGAGGACCAACACCATGGGAAGACCAGCACTGTCTGATCACGAAAAAATGGACACCCTGTCACCCTTGCGGGTGCGCGGCACTGTCGGCCACCGATCCGTGTGGCAGGAAGTCGGTGCCGAAGTCGGCATGACTGAAACCGCATTTGCCCGCACCTCGCTGCTGATGCTGCTCAATTCCATATCAAAGCATGAGCCCCAGATCCTGGCGAGAGCCGTCAAACGGGCCAATCGGAGCCTGATCGAGCAGGGTTACCCGCCCGTCACTGTCGAGGAGATCCTGAAAGGGGATGGCCTGCCAGAGCGCGGCCTGCTGACATTCTCGCCGCAAGATGAGGCCATCTATGACGAGGAGCGCCCCAAGAAGCCGGTGCAAAAGCTCATCGGCCTGATCAATTTCGTTTTAGGGAGATAACTGCAATGACTATCAACGCCAGACCGCCACGCCCCGCAGCCCAGCACGTCAGTGAACGGGAAAACATCATTCTGAAATCCGTTATCCATGAGTTGTCGCTCGAGCTGGACACCTCGCTGATCCCTACTGCGCATGCGGCCGGCACCGACAAGACAGCCGTTCGACTCTCCCGCGAGCTGATGGCCCGCAAGATCGAGCGCGCCGAGAAGCAGCCAAGCGCATAACCATTATCAATCAGGCCCGCCTCACCACCGGGCTTAATCAGGACCTCAAAAATGACCATGAACCCAACGGCCCCACTGGGCCAACCCCTTTGTGCCGATCTGGATCACTGCCCTATGTGTGGCAGCGAACTGCGCACCGGTACCGATGACCGCTCATTTGAATGCCCGGGGTGTGACTACACCGAGCAGGAGGTGGCGGCATGAAAGCAATCGACCTTTTCGCTGGACTTGGTGGCTGGTCTACCGGCGCCGTGATGGCTGGCTGCGAAGTGCTTTGGGCTGCCAACCACTGGCAGGAAGCTGTGCACTGGCATAGCGAGAACCACCCTGATACCCAGCACATCTGCCAAGACCTGCATCAAGCCGACTGGACGCAGGTGCCGAGTCATGACCTGTTACTCGCCTCACCATGCTGCCAGGGGCACAGTAAAGCTCGTGGCAAGGCAAACGGAAACCCGCAGCACGATGCCAGCCGCTCCACTGCATGGGCCGTGGTGTCTGCTCTCGAGTTTCACCGGCCGCAAGCCGCCATCGTCGAGAACGTTCCTGAGTTCCTTGATTGGTCGCTGTATCCGGCATGGGCGGCAGCCATGCAGGCGCTGGGTTATTCCTTGGCGCCGCATGTGGTCAATTGCGCCGATCTCGGGGTGCCACAAGAGCGGATCCGCATGTTTATCGTCTGCACCCGCTCAGCAAACCCATTAATCCTGAACCTGCCGAAGATGGAGCATGTCCCGGCGTCGCAGTTCATTGACTTCAACGCTGGGCGCTGGTCACCAATAGCCAAGCCGGGGCGGGCGGAAGCAACGCTGGAGCGGGTTGCTAACGGTAGAGCCGTCCACGGCGACCGGTTCGTGATGAGCTACTACGGCAACACCCGCACCGGGCGAAGCATTGAGCGCCCGATCGGCACTATCACCACCCGCGATCGCTGGGCTGTTGTGGACGGCGACAGGATGCGGATGCTCACGGCAGAAGAAAACCTGCTGGCAATGAGCTTCCCGCGCGATATCAAGCGCCCAGACAACCACCGGCTGACCGTTCACATGGCTGGCAATGCAGTTCCGCCACTGGCTGGCAAGCGGATCATTCAGGCACTGGTGGAGGCAGCATGAACACCGTTATCAAATTCCCGGGGGCAGGCGCCCCCATTTCCAAACCTATCAGCAGAGGTAGCAACGTGAGCGAAAATGCCCGCAATGGCTTCCGCCTCGCTTACTCGTCGATGCTGAATGCCCCCTGGTACAAGGATGTAGCCAAGAAGTCCGTGTGGCTGCATTTGCTGCTGGATGCGGCCTACGAGAGCCGTGAAGTCACCTTCAATGGCAACCGCCTCACCATTCATCGTGGTCAGCTGGCTTGCTCTGCTCGTTCGCTCGGGAAAGCGTGTGGCGTATCTGAGGATCAGGCTCGTCGGGCGCTGGACTATTTCGAGGAGGAGGGGGCGATCGGCAGGACGACAAAGCAGGGCAAGAGTGGTTACACCATCGTCAGCCTGCTGAATTTCGACGCTTATCAGCGCGGAGTTTCGCAACACTTTAGCGCGGAGTATGGCGCGGAGTTTGAGGGCGCGCCAGATATGGGGTTAGAGGGTGATCGCCAACTCAGCGGCGCGGAGTTAGGTGCGGAGTATCATGCCGAAGATCTTATCATTAATAACAATATAAACTCTGAAGATAATAAACAGATCTCTTGTTCTGTTTCTGACGAAACAAAACCGGCTAAAAAAACGGCAGAGCCATCAGCCGATTCTCTGGCTGTGCTGAACCACCTCAACGCCGCATGCAATCGCCGCTATCAGGCCAAGCCAACCACCCTGCAAAACATCAACGCCAGACTGGCGGAGGGCTACTCTGTGGCCGATCTGCAACTGGTGATCGACTTCAAGCGCGAGCACTGGTCCGCAAACCTGAAAATGGCCGAATACCTGCGGCCAATGACCCTGTTTGCGCTGCAGAAGTTCGCCGGGTACCTGGCTGGCGCCCAGCGCTGGGTTCAGATCGGTCGCCCGCGCTGCCTGAACGGCGAGTGGGAGGGCTTCGAGGGTAAGCGCAAGCCGATGTCCAACATTGCCGCCGCCCAGCAGCAGGCGCGCAGTCTCATCGAATCGGGAGCTGTCAGCTATGACGACGACACTCCCCTCTAACGTGACCGCTCTGCCAGCCAACCAGGATGCGCCAGCCATGAGCGCCCGCATGGCCGCATTCATCGCTGAGGAGCTGCTGCCGCTGATGGCCGGTAGCTGGCCTGCCAGTGCCAACCAGCTGGATGCCAATGCCCGCGGTGTAGCGCTGGCTTGGGGTGGCGTGCTGCGCGGGTTCACTCCAGCCCAGATCCGGGAGGTGGTGCAGGACATGGCGGCCGATGTGGAGCGCCAGTTCGCCCCGCGTCCGGCAGAAGTGCGGGCAGAGATACTGCGCCGGCAGCCAGCCACGGCCGCACCAACCCGGGCGCCGCGGCTGGAGATCTCCATCAGGGCATGCGAGATGGAGGCGACCGTGATCGTGCTGCAGCGTGACGGCGACGTGACGAGCGAGGCGGTGCAGGTTGAGCTGGACAGGATACTCACCGAACGCCGCCAGCGCGGTTTTACCATCACAGGGAGGATTTAGGGATGTTCAACCAAGACGTGATCGCCGCGGTCAAGGCCGCGAAATTCTGCCGGGTGGTGATCTATCCGCCCGTTCGGGGTTGGTGCGGGGAGCGGGTGCTGCTCGAGGTGGCAGACGAAATCGCCGTGCTTGGACACACAGATTGCCAGCGCGGGGCAGGGCATTGGCTGGTACTCGACACGACGCCTGAGCAAGTGGCAGAGGAGGTCGAACGGCTGAGAGGCGCGCCAGTGCTGGTGTTGAGAGGTGGTGTTGCAAATGGAGCTGTGGATAACTCTGGAGGCGCGGCCCTTGCCAACCAGTGACAAGGGGTATAACGCGCCGTACTATGACTGAGCACGAAAGCCGGACTTAGACCACCCGGCTGATTGACCTAAAGGACCCCTGACCATGACAGCAAAATCGAATACCAGAGATCTATCCGTTGCGACCCAATTGGGCCGAGTGATTGCCATCATGCGCGACGGAAAAGCCCGCACCCTGCGTGACATCGAGCGCGAGTGCTGGAGCCGCTTCGGTCATGCTGACACCCAAGCCGCCATCAGCGCCCGCCTTCGCGAAGTGTGCTGCCATGGCTGGGTAAAACACTCCGGCAACCAGAACATCAACGGCAAGCAGGTGTGGCATTACCGCATCGAGCTGTCTCCCACCACCGAGGCCGTAGCGGCCAAGGCGGTGGCAGCATGATCCCATCAAAAGCCGTAATCCACTCCAATCATATCCGAGAAAAATATCCTGCGAACAGGCGTTCCATTGCCTACCGTAAGCGCGTGCATGGTGTTGGGGTTAATGACGCAGACTACGTAACAAAACCTCTCGTTGATGGAGAAAGGGAGTTCTGCATCGCCTACAGAACATGGGCAAATATGATGGATCGGGCTTATGGTCACAAGCTTCACGCTAGAAAGCCAACCTATGCTGGCGTAATTGTGTGCGATGAATGGCATAGCTTCATGTCATTTCGAGACTGGTTCATACGCCATCACAGTGACGATTGTGAGCTAGACAAGGATCTCTTAGTCCCAGGTGGAAAAATATACGGACCTTCAACCTGTGTGTTCATCCCGATTTGGCTGAATAACTTTTGCAATGACTGCAGTAGCAGTCGTGGCCCGTATATGAGGGGCGTCAGCTTTTCAAAAGAACGGTTGAAGTTTGTTGCTCGTTGCTCTGACGGATCTGGTCGCCCAGTTAACCTGGGTAGATTCGATTCAGAAAGTCACGCCCATGGAGCATGGAAGTCTTACAAGATGCGACTGGCGGAAGACCGCAAAGAAGAAATGGACGCCATAGATGAACGCCTCTTTGCTGGTGTAATCCATCTCATTAAGGGGGCTGCATGAGTTACCCCAAGTATTTCCTCCGCAGCCCCGACATCCGCACCCGGGCCAGCCAACTGGTCGCCAGCCTGCCGGTTGACCAGAACAAGCCGCTGGTCCTCGAAATCAAGGAGATGACCCGCAGCCTGGCCCAGAACGCTCTGTTTTGGGCTGTCATGACCGACATCGCCGAGCAGGTGAACTGGCACGGCCGCAAGCTCTCCAAAGAGGACTGGAAACACGTCCTCTCCGCCGCCCTGTACCAGCAGGACGTAGTTCCGAATATCGACGGTAACGGGTTCGTGGTGCTGGGCAAGTCCACCTCCAAGATGACCGTGCGCGAGATGCGCGATCTCATTGAGCTGGCGCAATCCTTCGGCGCCCAGCAGGGCGTGAAGTTCGGGGATGAATCCCGCCGCGGCTTCGACTGGGTGGCGGCATACGGGAGGGCGGCAGCATGAGCAAGACCAAGGATGACCAGCAGCACCTATCCGACGTTGCCTCCCTGGGTTGCATTGCCTGCCGCAATGCCGGGCATGGCGCCACGCCAGCGGAAATCCATCATGTTCGCTCTGGGTCTGGCATGGCCCAGCGCGCAGCTCACAACCGGGTGCTGCCACTGTGCCCACGGCACCACCGCGCTTGCTACGCCACAGGATTTCACGCTGCACCGCGCACTTGGCAACAGGAGCACGGTAGCGAGGAGGATCTGCTGGAGCAGGTAGCCCGGGAAGTGGCCAAGCTGCGCAAGAACACCATCGGGAGGGCGGCATGATCCACCTTTCCGCTCTCGACGCGGCCCGCCTGCTCGGCAAGCACCCGAAAGCCAAATCGGTAGTGAACCAAGCCAAGAAGGCGAAGCAGGTCGATGAGTTGCACAGCAAGGTGCTGGCCCAGCTTGTCGGCTTCCCTGACCCCACCACCGAGCTGGTATTCCACCCCAAGCGAAAATGGCGACTCGATTTTGCCTGGCCGACCCGCATGATCGCCGTCGAGATCCACGGCGGCATTCACTCCGGTGGCCGCCACACTCGCGGCAAGGGGTTCGTGGAGGACCGCGCCAAGATGAATGAGGCCGCCCTGCTCGGGTGGACCGTGCTGGAAGTCACCCCGGAACACGTCAAATCCGGACAGCTGCGCGCCTGGCTGCTCACCGCTTTCAATCAGGACCAAGACCAAAAGAGGACCAACCCATGAGCAATTCACTGGAAATGGCACTGCGCCTGTTCTCACCAAAGGGGGCGCTACATGAGCCAACCTCCAGCAACTTCAATGCCCTTGGGCGCGACGACTTTATCGGCGCCCTGCAGGTGGCCGCCAAAAACAACCCGCAGGGGCTCCAGTTCCTGATGGCCGATCACCAGCTCGATGCCGCCGCCATCTCTGAGCTGGCAGCGCATTTCGAGGGGGCGATAGGTAATGCCGAGGCCGGTGGCATGGCGCTGGCTATCCTGTTGCGCCGCCCGCTGCCTGAGCAGCTGGACAGACTGGTGCTGTCTCACCCCCATTACGACAAGGAGCGCCGCCGAGCCGCCGTGGTGATGGAGAAGGCAAAACGCGCCCACCGTGCCGGAAATGACCACGAATATCAGCGCCTGCTGGCTGAGCGTAACGGGATCTTGTCTCTCGCCCACGACCACTGTGTCGCCGAGATGCTGCAATCCGGCCGCTGCCCTCACTGCAAGGGCACCGGGATCCGCCCCCGCAAGGGTGACGAGTGCCCCAAGTGTCACGGTACCGGGCGAGTCGTGCCACATGCTGATATGGTGGCACGCCGGTTCGGCCAGGAGATTCGCCAGCGCGTAGAGCAACTGGTTGATGAAGTGATCCACCAGGCTTCAGACCTGTCCAAGATCATGGACCGGCAGGTGCGCCAGATGCGGGCTGCATAAGGGGAGGCGGAGATGGATAATGGCAAGCTGGAGTTTACAAAGGAGCAGGTCGAGCTGTTCAGAGAATGGTTTGATGCAGTCCAAGACCTCAATCCTGCCTATCTCAATAAGGGCGATTATGCCCTCGGCAAGGAGCTGTACGAACGCCTTGGTCTAAGGGTTCCAAATAGCATATCGACCAACGCTGGAGGTAGAGGGAAAAGGATGAACGGCATTATCAAAAAGCTCACCCCCTTGCTCACTGCTGGACTTTTACGATGAGTGCTCTGGATCTTGCACACAAGCCACTGTTTCTTCTCGGGGTGTCGTGTTTGTCGATGGTAAGCACGTTGTTAGCAGTGATGAGATGCGAAAGATACGAGAGCAAGCTCGCCTTTTCGTAATCGCCAGAAAGAGAAGCTGATGGCTGTTGCTTGAATCCCCACCGCCCCAGCGTTAGTATCTATCAAAGATGGCCAGATTCCCCCGGGACTCTGGCCTTTTTCATTTCCGGCCCGCCATCGTGCGGGCTTTGTCGTTTCTGGAGCGCGTATGGACGCAAGCGGTGGTGATCAGTTGCACCAGGCTGGCAGTTGGATCACCCGCATGGTCGGACCTAACGGCGGGTATCTGTGGATGGTTGCCCTTGCCATATGGGGTGGGACCGTCAGCTACCTGTCGAGATTGAAGCAGAGTCCAGCCCTATCGTTCTCTCTGGCTGAGTTGGCGGGTGAATGGGCTATCTCGGGGTTTGCAGGGCTGCTTATGGCCTACCTCTGCACCGAGATGAATATGAGTTGGTACATGACCGCAGTCGCCACCGGTATCACCGGGCATATGGGCGGGCGCGGTCTTTTCATGATCGAGCTGTGGATCAAGCGTCGGCTCGGAATGTCAGATGAGGGGAGACCGCAATGACACAGCGTTGGGTAGAAGAGGCACGCCGACATATCGGGCTGATTGAAATCAAGGGGCCGAAGCACAACCCGGAAATCGTGGCGATGTGGAAAGCAATCAAGCGGGGCGGCATCCGTGATGATGAAACCCCTTGGTGTGCCGCCTTTGTCGGGGCATGCCTGGAGCGGGTCGGCATTCAGTCAACCCGGTTCGAAGGGGCTCGCTCCTATGCCTCTTGGGGGGAGAAGCTGGAAGCGCCGGTTGCAGGCTGTGTGGTTGTGTTCAGCCGTGACGGTGGCGGTCATGTTGGTTTCGTCGTGGGGCAGGACAAGGCTGGCAATCTGCTGGTGCTCGGCGGCAATCAGGATGACGCCGTGAATGTGAAGTCATTCAAGCGCCACCGGGCAACCGCATACCGCTGGCCTGCTGGTGAGCCCCTGCCGGTGGGTGAGCTTCCTGTGATGGCTGCCGCCGAGTTCTCGAAGTCAGAGGCGTAGGCGTCAGCCTTGCCGATATCGCCGGGTAACCGGTAACAGCAGAGGAGAGTGCGATGGAACACATCGTTGAGGTGGTCATCAACTGGATTGTCATCCTGATGGCTGTAGTGGGCGGCGCGTCCATGGTGGTGCAGGGGCTGGCTAAGATCGCGGCCGTCACCCCGTCCACCCGGGACGATGAGGTGATCGGGAAGGTGCAGGCCTTCTTGGTTGGCCTGACCAAGGTGCTGGATAAGCTGGCTATGAACCTGCCGGCTGAGAAAGCCAGGAAGCAATAACATGAACAGCTTGCTCCAACTGCTCGACATTCTAACGGCCCTTCTGGGCCGTTGGCTTAAGCGGGAGAGGGCAAGGGAGGTGCAGGAAAGCCATGACAAGAATCATGCGGACCCACAGGGGCGTTTTGCTGAGCGTTTCGGTGCTGCTTCTGGCCAGTTGTCAGACAGCTCCAAGCCACACAGCGAACTGCCCGCCACCCACACCCAGGCTGACATGGAACCCCGCCGCTAATGGCGGGGTTTGTCTTTCTGGGGAATCCACAGCCGACTTACTGGACTATCTCGATGGACTGGAGCGATGCGGTGGTTAATGGCGTGACCGTGACCGGGGTTGTTACTCACGTGAGGGAGTATGACGGGAGTCAGGCCCTGGTCACCCTGAATACTGGCGTCTCCGTCGTAGTACCGGCTACCCATCAGCCCGTACCCGGCGACACCCTTGTTGAAGGCGAGCTATCTCTCTAAATGGCCAAGACCGACTGGGCACAGCTCAATGCAGAGTTCCTGCAGGAGCATGAAGCGACCGGCATCAGTGCGAAAGACTGGTGTGACAGCCGCGGCCTGAACTACAACTCGGCGCGTCGCTATTTGAAATCTCGGGGGCAATCCCCTGCGCAACCTGACAAATCTCGCGTAGCTGCGCAATCTGCGCATTCCGAAGTGCGCAAAACTGCGCAATCTGCGCAAAGTGCGCAACCCAAGGGGAATGAAGGCAAGGCCAAGAGGAGGGAGGGAAGAGGGGAGAAGTCCTCCGCATCCACTCGCACCCCGGCAGACTCAGCCCAGAACCCGAAAACAAACGGCCGGGATAGCAGCGGCCGCTTCACCGAGGGCAACCCTGGCAACCCCAACCCAGTCACGAAGTGGAAGCCCGGCGACCGCCCGGCGCTGACCCATGGCGGTTATGCCAAGTTCCTCGATGCCGAGGAGCTGTTCGACCAGGCCCGCGAGCTGCAACTGCGCGACGAGCTGGACTTCACCCGGGCTCGCGTCATCTCCGTCACCAAGCTGCTCAAGGGGCTGCAGCAGGACCTGGTCACCGCCAGCGAGATGACCGACCGGATCGGGCTCTACGACAAGATCCTGAAAGCAGAGCAGGCCCTCGACCGCAACATCCAGCGGATTGAGTCCATTGAGCGGACCCTGAGCGCCCTTCGCATCGACGAGGTGAGCGTGCCCAAGATTGAGGAGGATACTCGGCGCATCCGGGCTGCTGCCCGCAAGCTGACGGCCGAAGCCGATCGGCTCGAGAAGGATGGCGGCAGCGAGGCCACTCCGGTCAGCGAGATGGTGACCGAGCTCCAGGGAATGGGGACTGGCGGGTTGATGAACAGGTGAACTAGATATACTGTGTCTTTTTGTCATCGAATGGAGCTTGGTATGAGCGATGATGTAGACGTTAGCAATAGCCAGAATGAGCAAGCTGTTCAACACGATGGTTTTGTAATAGATGGGCACTTAGCAAACTTAGTTGGACTGTTTAACAAGAATCCAGGCGTGGGTTTCGGCATCACGCTCACTGTTGGAGGGACGTTAGTATCTGGGCAGCTCATTTCTGGTAAGGAGTATTTTGACCATCTCGCAGATTTACTGCATCAAGATGATCAAGTAGAGGGCTCCGTCTCAAATACTCTTTCAAGAGAGATGAAGTGGATGTCTGAGAATATCTACAGTGATCCTGATAGCAACAAGACTGTTTACATTCATCTCAAGGATGCTCAGCATTACTCCGGTGTTACACCATTACCGACTAATGGTGGATATTGGCGCGGTAGGCTGTGCGACGTTTCTGGGTTCACGCTTGGGTCAATGTCAGTAAGTCAGAGTTAGCAAGCTTGATAACCTATATCTAAACCCGCTTCGGCGGGTTTTTTATTGCCTGAGGATCCACCAATGACCGAACTCGACACCTCCGCCATGACTGAGCAGGAGCAGATGGCCTACATCCGCTCGAAGCTCAGCGATAAGTGGTGGCGAATGAACAACCTCTACATGATCGAGAACGAGCAGGGCCAGTTGGTGCGCTTCCGGTTGCGCCCGGCGCAGGAGCTTCTGTTCCGGACCATGTGGTGGTTGAACATCATCCTCAAGGCGCGCCAGCTCGGATTCTCCACGGCCATCGACATCTATCTGCTGGACGAGGCGCTGTTCAACAAGAACCTCAAGTGCGGGATCATCGCCCAGGACCTGACGGCCGCCGGCGAGATCTACCGCACCAAGATTGAAGTGCCCTTTGATAACCTGCCGGGCTGGCTCAAGGCTCAGTTCAAAGTGGTGACCCGGCGCGGCGGGGCGAATGGCGGGCACATCCTGTTCCGGCATGGCTCCAGCATCCAGGTGGCCACCTCGTTCCGCTCCGGTACCGTCCAGCGCCTGCATGTATCCGAGCACGGGAAGATCTGCGCCAAATACCCGGAGAAGGCCAAGGAGGTGCGAACCGGGACGCTGCAGGCGATCCACCCGGGCGCTGTGGCCTTCATCGAGAGCACCGCCGAAGGGGTAGGGGGCGACTTCCACGCCATGAGCATGAAATCCCTCGAGCTGGCCAGGGCATCCGGTGAACTCAGTCAGCTCGACTGGAAGTTCCACTTCTTCGCCTGGTGGCAGGATCCCAAGTATCGCGCCGACGTCCCCGCTTCCGGTGTGGTGATGAGCAAGACCCAGGCGGAGTATTTCGCCGCGGTCGAGAAGGCGATGGATTGCACCATTACCGACGAGCAGCGGCAATGGTACGTGCTGAAAGAGTCCACCTTGGGCGCCGAGATGAAGCAGGAGTTCCCCAGCACGCCACTGGAGGCCTTCCTGACCTCTGGGCGCCGGGTGTTCGACCCCATCCATACCATGGATGCCGAGGGCGATTGCATGGCCCCGCTCATCGTCTACGACATCGACCCGGTGACCGGCAAGCGGGAGAAGGCTCGCAAGCCTGAGAAGCTGGACGAGCGTGGCCAGCGCTCCCTCGAGAACATGCTGCTGGTCTGGGAGCTGCCAGACCCCGACGAGGATTACGCCATCGGCGCCGACGTGGCGGAAGGGCTGGAGCACGGCGACCGCTCAAGCCTCGACGTGACAGCCAAGAGTGACGGCCGGCAGGTGGCACACTGGTTCGGGCATCTGGATCCCGGGCTGTTTGCCCAACTGCTGGCCCACGTTGGAAGGTTCTACGGCAGCGCAGAGCATGGCCCGGCCTACATCGGGCCAGAGCGCAACAACCACGGCCACGCCGTGCTGCTCAAGCTCCGTGAAATCTACCCGACCCGACGCATCTACACCCAGGAGCACATCGACCGGGACCGCGACGACGAGACGCCACGCCTTGGCTGGCTCACCACCCGGCAGTCCAAGCCGATCCTGGTTGATGGCCTCAAGGCCCTGCTGCGTGCCGGGCAGTCCGGGATCCGCTGGATAGGCACCATTTCCGAAGCCACCACCTACGTCTACGACAAATCCGGCAGCATGAACGCCCAGGACGGCTGCTACGACGACCAGCTGATGAGCTACATGATTGCCCAAGAGATGCGCGCTCGCATGCCTGCCCGCATCGTCAAACCCGAATCCACCCGTAAACCCAAGCATTGGATGGCCAACTGATGATCAACTCACAACCCAAAGCCCCCGAGAAGGGCGGCCTCGATACGCAGAAGCTGCTCGCGCTGATGAGCGATATCAATGGCCAGCCGGATTGGCGAAGCCTTGCCAACCGATCCTGTGCCTACTACGACGGCGACCAGTTGCCGCCAGAGGTGGTTAAGGTGCTCAAAGAGCGGGGGCAGCCCATCACCATCCACAACCTTATTGCCCCGCCTATCGACGGCGTGCTGGGGATGGAGGCCAAGAGTCGTACCGACCTGATGGTTATCGCTGACGACCACGATGATGAGCTCGAGCAGCTGGCCGAAGCTGTAAACGCCGAATATTCAGACATGTGCCGCCTTGGCGGGCTGGATCGCGCCCGGGGCGAGGCATATGGCGGCCAGATCAAGACCGGCTTGGGCTGGGTTGAGGTGAGCCGTCGTGGCGATCCGTTCGGCCCGCGCTACAAGTTCAGCAACGTACACCGGGACGAAGTGTATTGGGATTGGCACAGCCGGGAGCCCGACTTGAGCGATTGCCGCTGGCTGATGCGCCGCCGCTGGGTTGATCTGGATGAAGCCAAGACCATGTTCCCGAGCAAGGCCACGGCGCTGGAATGGGGCGTCAACGATTGGGAGGGAATGGTTAGTCTCACTTCTATCGAGGGGCTTGATCCCAACCTTGTCAGCGCATACGACGAATGGAGCCAGTTCAGCGGAAAAGAAGTGGAATGGTGCAGCCGGGAGCGGGATCGCGTCCTGCTGCAGGTGGTCTACTACCGCACATACACCATGCGCCAGGTATTGATGCTCGACTCTGGCCGAGCGCTGGAGTTTGACAAGAGCAACCAGCTGCACCGCGCCGCCATTGCCAGCGGTCGCGCCAGGCTGGAACGCTGTCCGGTAGCCGTGATCCGCGAGTCGTGGTTCGTCGGCCCCCATCATCTGGTCGATCGCCCCTGCACCGCCCCGCACAACATGTATCCGCTGGTGCCGTTCTGGGGATACCGCAAAGACAGCTCTGGTGAACCTTATGGCCTGATTGCCCGCGCCATGCCAGCACAGGATGAGGTGAACCTGCGCCGCATCAAGCTCACCTTCTTGCTGCAGGCCAAGCGCGTCATCATGGATAAGGACGCCACCAACATGAGCCGGGATCAGGTGCTGGAGCAGGTAGAGCGCCCGGATGGCTATATTGAGCTCAATCCTGACCGCGCCAACAAGACCAGCGTGAGTGACGCCTTCAAGGTGGAGCAGGATTTCAACGTGGCGGCCCAGCAGTTCCAGGTGATGCAGGACTCGGTGAAGCTCATCCAGGACACCATGGGCGTCTACGCAGCATTCCTGGGGCAGGGCTCGACCGGCCAATCTGGTGTTGCCATCAGCAACCTGGTGGAGCAGGGTGCGACCACCCTCTCTGAGATCAACGACAACTACCGGATGGGCTGCCAGCAGGTTGGGCAACTGGCACTGGCCTATCTGCTTGAGGATATGGCCAGCAAGCGCAACTACAAGGTGACCGTGAACCGGGATGACCCCCGCCGCCGCAAGGCCGTAGTGGTCAACGTGGAGCAGGAGGATGGCAAACTCACCAATGATGTGACCCGGCTGCGGGCACATATCGCACTGGCGCCGATCCAGCAGACTGCCGCCTACAAGCAACAACTGGCCGAGCGGATGACCCAGGCTATGTCCCAACTTCCGCCCGCGGCGGCAGGTGCTTGCTTTGACCTGCTGGTCGAGCTGATGGACGTACCGCGCAAGGCCGAGTTTGTGGAGCGGATCCGCAATGCCCTGAACATCCCGAAAGACCCGGACGAGATGAACGAGGAGGAGCGCGCAGCCGCCGAGCAGCAAGCCCAGCAGGCCCAGATGCAGCAGGAGCTTGCCATGCGCGAGATGCAGGCCAAGCTGGCAGAGTTGGAGGGCAAGGCCGCCAAGTGGCAGGCAGAGGCTCAGCGCATCGCCAAGCTGACCGACTCTATCCGGTTCGAGGATGCCCTCAAGCAGGCCCAGACCGGCAAGACGCTGCAGGAGATGGAGCAGTTGGCAGCCCAGCAGCAGGCGATGCAGACCGAGCAGGCAGCCCTGCAGGCGCAGCTGCTGGACAGCATCCAACAGCAGATCGACGCCATCGCGCTCTGATAGTTGCTTTCCTGACCTGCCAGCGTTACGATTTCTCCAACATGGCCCAGTCTCTCGAGATTGGGCCTTTTTCATTTCCAGACCCGGCCATTGTGCCGGGTTTTTTATTTGGAACGAGTCATGACCGACCAGCAACACCTTGATGCCGAGATGGAGCGAGATATTCAGACGCTCGAACTGACCGCCCCACGCGTCACCCCTGAGCAGATCGATGCTCTGATGCGTGGCGTTCGCTATGAGGTGCAGGTTGTGCCTGGCACCACAACCACGCTGGCCACCGCCATTGCTGCCAACGGCTTCACCCTTGCCATCGGCATGACCGCCTGCGCCGACCCGGCCAACTTCAATGCAGATCTTGGCGCCAAGTACGCCATCAAGGATGCCGAAGCCAAGGCCCGCCAAGAGCTGTGGAAGCTGGAAGGCTGGCGGCTCAAGTGCCACCTTGAAGAAATGAGCGGGCCGCGAGTCGGTGGCGCAACACCACCGATTATCTCAACAAGGATTGCAGTTGCAGAGGGCGAGATAGTGGTTTGCTCTGTTGGCGAGAATGAACAGCAGCACCAGGTCGCTGTCGAGAGCGCAAAGAAACAGTACCTCTCTAGACGAGAGGCGCGACCCTCCGAGAGATTTTGAGTTGAAGTGAATCCCTAGCGATAGACGACAGACCTTGCCCGCCTTGTGCGGGCTTTTTTGTGCCCAGCTCCGGCCGGGGAGGGCTTTCACCGAGAGCCTTCCCCCGCTTGGGCAGCGATACCACCCACTGAAAACCCACGAGGACAACCATGGATAAGAACATCGACAACCTGACCGGGACTGAGAGCCTGGACGAACTGGAAGCCATGCTGGAGGCGATCGAGCGTGAGCCCGATGCCGAGCTGGATGATGGCACTGCTACCGAGCAAACGGACGTAGACCCCGCGCCGTCGGCGGGTGAGGTGGCAGCCGGTAACGAACAAGCCAACACCGAGCAGGGCGATGAAGGGGCCACGGAGCCTGAGAAGGTGATCCTGGCCAAGAGCGGTCAACACACCATCCCGTATGAAGTGCTGGAGCAGTCGCGCAATGAGGTCAAGGTGCTGCGTGAGCAGTTGGCCGCATCGCAGCAGGCCCAAGCCGAGCGGGACAAGCTGCAGGCGCTGATGGAGAAGCACGGGATCAACCCCGACGTGGACCCCGACGACATCAGCCAGGAGGAGCTCGAGCAGTTGGCGCAGGACTACCCGGATCTCGGCAAGTCCATCGCCGCCATTGCCCGCAAGCTCCAAAAGCTGGAGCCCCAGGTCGCCCCGCAGCAGGTTCAACCCACCCTCAACCCGGTACAGGCCGCACTGCAGGCGGTACCTGATCTGGTGAGCTGGCGGGAAAAGGACCAGGACCGTTTCGACTTCGCCATCATCGTCGATGAGAAGCTCCAGGCTGATCCCGCGTGGAAAGGCAAGTCGCTGGATGAGCGATTCGCAGAGGCGGCGCGCCGCACCAAGCTGGCCTTTGGTGATGAGGTCATCCCTCCCGCCAAGGTACCCGGCAAGGAGGCGGATAAGCCTGCCGATTTCATCCCGTCCAGCCCTTCGGCACTCGGCCAGACCCATCATGCCGCCCCCACTGGAGTGGAGCGCTTTGGCGCCATGTCTCAGACCGAGCTTATCGGCGAGATGGGCGCCATGACGGACGCCCAAATGGAGGCGCTGCTGGAGCAGGCCGGGTACTAACCCACCACCCATTTCAATAAGCCAACCCCGACCACTGTGTCGGGGTTTTTGTTTTCATGTAGGAGAGGACCATGACCCAAGTCACCTCGGCGCAAGCCAACAAGATTTTGCAGGCCGCACTGTTCACGGCGGCCAACCGTTCCCAATCGCTGGTGAACATGCTGACCGAAGAGGCGCCGAAGGGCGTGAAAATTAATGACGGTAAGCAGACCCACCATGGCGCCCCCGTTGTCCGCATTACCGATCTCGCCAAGGGGGCTGGCGATGAAGTGGATATGCAGCTGTTCCACCAACTGTCTGGCCGTCCGACTATGGGCGACAAGAAGCTGGCAGGGCGCCTCGAGAGCATGTCCTTCGCGGACTTCTCTCTCAAGATCAGCCAGATTCGCCACGGCGTGGATGCGGGCGGCAAGATGAGCCAGAAGCGCACCAAACACGACCTGATCAAGACCGCTCGTGCCCTGCTGGCAGACGGCTACTACGGTCGTCTGGTAGATCAGCGAGGCTTTGCTCAGTTGGCCGGTGCTCGCGGTGATTACTCGGCCACCGATATCATCTTGCCGCTGGCGGATGATCCCGAGTTTGCTGAGATCATGATCAACCCGCTGACGGCACCAACCTACGAGCGCCACTTCTTCGGCGGGGATGCGACCTCCTTCGAAGCCATCGACGCTGCAGATCGCTTCAACCTCGGCTGCGTGGACAACATGTCGTTGTTCCTGGCCGAGATGGCCAACCCCATCCAGCCGATCCGCATGGTGGCGGACCCGTCCGGTGGTGAGCCGCTCTATGTGCTCTACGTGACCCCGCGCCAGTGGCACGACTTCTACACCTCCAGCTCCGGCAAGGACTGGCAGGCAATGTTGGCTTCCGCGATGGAGCGTAGCAAGGGCTGGAATCACCCCATCTTCCGCGGGGAAGGTGCAATGTGGCGCGGCATCCTGGTCAAGCAATACAAGGGCATGCCGATTCGCTTCAACCAGGGCAGCACCGTCAAAGTGTGTGCCGCCAACTCCACGACCGGGGCGGAAGTGGACAAGGTTGCCGGTACCTTGATCGACCGCGCCGTGCTGCTGGGTGGCCAGGCGCTGGCCAACGCCTTCGGTTCCGGTGAGCAGGGGGGCTCCTTTGGCATGCACCAAGAGCCGGCCGACCATGGCAACTCGAACGAGATCTCGATCCGTTGGGTCTCCGGCCTGCAAAAGATCCGCTTCAAGCAGCGCAACGGCAACATTCAGGACCATGGTTGCATGGTGCTGGATACCGCGGTGAGTGCCATCGGCCGCTAAGCCGCTGACCCATGGGGCTTCACGGCCCCATTCCAACACTATCTGACCAGACAAGGAGCCATATCATGGCCAAGACTACTCTGATTGCCAAAGCGTACCGCTGGTTTGTCGGCGCGTTCGGCAACCTCTCTATCTCCCCGACCCTGGTGGCCAAGCTGGCTGCCGTACCCGCTGGCGATGTTGTCGCATACGGCGACAAGGTGGAGCCCAACCTGAAAGTGGTGGGTGTGACGATGTTCAGCACTGGGCTGGGCGCGAGTACCACCATCACGGCCAAGATCGGCACGACCACCATCATCAACGCCGAGAGCACGGTGGGGGCGGTGGCAAAGTATTACCCGGTTGATGACCTGATGACCGAGCCTGACCAGGAGATCACCCTCACGGTTGGCGGCGGCGCTGCGACGGGCACAGTCAAGCTCAAGCTGCATTACGAGGTAGTCGGCAACCTGTAAGGCTGCCGATCACTGTCCGCCCGGCCCTGTGCCGGGCTTTTTCGTTTCTGAATAGGAGTCATCGCCATGAGCGACAAGATTGCCGTGGTTTATATCGGCGACAAGCCGAGCAAGAAAGACACCGTCACCGGCTCCCGCCTGGTGTTCCCGCGCCACACCGCTGTTGATGTGGAGAGCCACATCGCCATGCAGCTGCTGGAGTTCCCCTCTGTCTGGATCCGCCATGAGGCACTGGCAGGTGAGCTGGAGCGGCAGGAGTCTATTTCCCAGGCGGCAGCCGAGGAGCTGGAGCGCCTTGCTGCAGAGCAGGCCCGCCTGGCGGAAGAGCAGAGCATGGTGGTCGGTGATCGCGATCTGGCCAAGATGACCTCTGCCCAACTGGCCACCCTGGTGGAAGGGGAAGATCTGGATATCGAGCCGCAGGGCCCGCAAGAGAAGGTGCCCGAATACCGGGTGCGCGTGCGTGATGCCCTGAAGGCCAAGCTGGCAGAGCAGGGGGAATAGCATGCAGATGGTGTCGCGTGAGCAGTTCCTGCCCACCATCAGGCTGCACATCACCGGCCCGCTCGAAGTCATGCTGGGTGAGGCCGTCACCGAGGCGGCCATCACGTTCTGCCGGGAGTCGGCCTTGCTGACCCTTGACCGACTATTGCCAAGCGCGTCAGCCGGCAGCCTGGTGGAGGTCTGCAACATCAGCGGGATGACATCGTGCAATGTGCTGCACCTGACCGGTGAAGGGGGCGCGCCATTTGTCAGTGGGCGTGACTACTTCGCCATGTCGGCCAATGAGCTGAGCATCCTGACTGATCTCAGCGATGCGCGGATCTGGTATGTGGCTGCCCCGGTCAAAGGTGCCACCGACCTCCCAGCCCAGCTCTACCACGATCATGCCGATGCCATTGCCCATGGCGTCGCAGCCTTGCTCTATGCCCAGCCAGACCGCCCTTGGTCTGACCCTAAGCGGGCAGGATACCACCGGACTGAGTTTGTCGAAGGTTGGCGCCGAGCTGGCCGGTTCCGCAAAGAGCACAGCGCCCCGACCCAGGTCGAATTCCACAACCCGCCCCGCAAACACACTTTTTTCTAAAGGACTCCACACATGGCAACCGTTACCGTTGACTCGATCTTGAAGCGGGTAAATACCCTGCTCAACGATCGCACCTGGGTTCGCTGGCCCAAGCAGGAGCTGTTGGACTACTACAACGATGCCGCTAAGGCGATCGTGTTGATGCGTCCTGACGCCCACACCAAGAACGTTCAGTTCAACTGCGTCTCTGGTACCAAGCAGACTCTGCCAGCAGATGCTTTGCGGCTGATCGAGGTGCTGCGCAACGCCGACGGCAAAGTGATTCGCTTCGTGCCGCGGCGCGCCCTCGATGACAGTTACCCTGACTGGCATGCAGGTAAGGATGGCACCAGTGTGGCCGCCTACACCTATGACGATCGGGACCCCAAGAACTTCTATCTCTACCCGGGCCCCGCCGCCGCAGTGAAGGTGGATGTGATCTACTCCGTAGCGCCGCAATCCAAGGTGCTGACGGACGTGGAAAACGTGGGCACGCCGGCGCTGGCCGATCTGGATGATATCTACATCAATCCGTTGATAGATTTCATCATGTACCGGGCCTTCTCGAAGGACTCTGAGTACAGCGCCAACTCCAATCGGGCTGTCGGCCACTACAACGCCTACCTGCAGCAGCTGGGTGAAAAGACCCAGGTTGATACCAATATGGAGCAGCGCAAGACCGAAGGCTTCTCCCGCGTGACCGGGCAGTAAGGGGGCAGCATGGCTGGAGTGTGGAAGCGTGACGGCACGGTGGCCGTCACCAATGGTAACAAGAAGGTGACCGGTACCGGGACAACCTTCGCAGACACCAAGAACGGGGTGGCCAAGGGCCACCTTTTTTGTATCACCAGTGGCACCTCGGTGGATTTCTACGAGGTGGACTACGTGGTGTCCAACACGGAGCTGTATCTGGTGCAGTCATACCGTGGCACCACTGCCACGGGCAAAGCCTACGAGATCATCACGACCTTTTCGGATTCCATCCCGGAGTTTGCCCGCCGACTGAACGCCACTCTGGGGGCATATCAGCAGCAGAGTGATGCTTTCCAAGCACTGTTGACCAGTGATGCGGCAACCATCGAGGTAACTGCACCGGATGGAACCAAGCACACCATGATCCCGTGGAAGCGTGTGACCAGCGAGGGCGAGGGGCAGACGGCCCGCGCCAAGGTCGAAGCCAACCGGGCAAAGACCGAAGCGGATCGCGCCGCTGCGGCCGCCAATGCCACGGCCGAAGCCGGGACCGGCTCGCTGATGCGCGTGGGCGGCCCCGCAATCCTTGACTCGGAGCGTTACTCTCTGGAGCGGGCAACCGGCGGCAGCCAGACCATCATTCGCGACAGCGCTGGCAACGCCAATGCTATGTTCGTGCTGCCGCGCTTCAGCTACGCCGACCTGGGCATGACTGCCGATATGGGCACTGGCGATGCGACGGCGTTCGATTTTGGCAGCGGCAGCATCAAGAGCGAGATATTCATCGGCGCCTATCTTGCGTCCGGCTCCGGCTCTGTCAGCGCGCCGCGGCAAGACCCGCGAGCATCACTAGATCATACCGCAGCCCGCGCCGCTTGTGCAGCGAAGGGGGCGGGGTGGCACTTGATGACCGCTCACGAGTGGGCGGCCATTGCACTCTGGTGCATGGCCAACGGCTACGAGCCAATCGGAAACACCAACTGGGGGCGCAGTCATGCCAAAACCTGGATTGTTGGCGACCGGGCCGACAACCGGGCACCTGGCGATGGCGCCGGTACGGGGCGGACGCAAACGGGCTCGATGGGCGCGGAGGCGACACATAACCGCACGCCCATCGGCATCGCCGATCTGGTAGGCAACATATGGGAGTGGCAGGACGGGTTCCTGCTGCAAGACGGCCGCTTCAAGCTGTCTGCCTTTAACGCCCAGGCAGAGGCCGACTGGGCCTTTACCGATGCCTACCTCGATGCCTCATCCCCCACGGGGGGTAGCCCAATCCTCTCCAATGCCATCACCAATCGGCTCGGCGCCATCGGCGATAATGCCAACGCGGGCAACTCCGCAAACAGCGACTGGCGGATCATGGCCAAGGCGGGGGGCTATGTGTCCAATCAGGCGATGAAGCTGCTGCTGCTGGAGCCAGCCAATGCATTGCCACAGGGCCGCATTTATATGCGTAACTTCGGCGAGCGGCTCCCGTATCGCGGCGGCGGTTGGAACAACGGTGCCAGTGCCGGCCTCGCCGCTGTGGCTCTGAGCGATTCCCGCGCGTACGCGGACGCGCGCATTGGGTTTCGCCCCGCCTTTGCTTGAGCTTTGGGCCTTGAGTTTTGACGGCGCCGCGATAGCGGCGCTTAGGTAAATCAGGATTGATATGGATAAACAGCCTCTCGTTATTGAGCAGCGCATCCGCGACATGATGCAGTACGGGCACATCGCCCTGCGCCAGTTTCCGAAGTCAGAGAAGCATGTGTTGGCGGCCGAGATCAGGACCAGCATGTTGACACTGCTGCGGTTGGTCATCACGGCGGCCAAGCGTTACCACAAAAAGACCACACTCACGGATCTCGATGTTGAGTTAGCCGTGTTGCAAAATCAGGTCAGGCTCGCGAAAGACTTGGCCTACCTGCCAATTAACAAATACCAACACTGGAGCGGTCTCAATCTCGAGATCGGCAGAATGATCGGCGGCTGGCTCAAATACGAGCGAGCCGCCTAATCATGGGCTCCGACATCAAGCGACTCCCGTATCGCGGCGGCAATTGGAACAACGGTGCCAATGCCGGCCTCGCCGCTGTGAATCTGAACAATTCCCGCGCGAACACGAACACGAACATTGGGTTTCGCCCCGCCTTTGGCAGCAGCCAGAAGGCAACACCTCACGGGGCGTTGTCCAGTGCATTATCAAAGGGATTTCGATGCCTCGGCTATCGCCGAAAAACTGAACAGGCGGCACCGGTGCGCCGGGCCGCCGACTTTAAGGCCCTCATGTACGACCAAATCATATCGTTTGACAATCTGCACCAGGCTGCCCTGCGCTGCCTGTGCGGAAAACGCACCTCGCCCGCCGCCCTGCGCTACATGCAGCGCCTGGAAGAGCACCTGCACGACACCCACAATCATCTGCTGCACGACAGCTATCAGCCCGGCGGATACGAGGAGTTTTATGTTTTTGAGCCGAAACAGCGCCTGATCTCGGCACCCCGCTTCGTGGATCGAGTTGTCCACCGGGCGATCATGAATGTACTGGAGCCAACGCTTGCCCCGCGCTTTATATTCGATAGCTACGCCTGCCGCAAAGGCAAGGGGGTACATGCCGGGGCAAACAGGGCACAGTGCTGGATGCGGGCGATCAGGCAAGCTCACGGCCCACTATTCTGCCTGAAGGCGGACATCAGCAAGTATTTCGCCAGCGTCGATCACGCCCGCCTCAAGGCGATCTTGCGCCGCCACATCCACTGCGATCGCACGCTCAGGCTGCTCGATGCCATTATCGACTCGAGCCCAGGGCGGCCGGGTGTCGGGATCCCGCTCGGCAACCTGACAAGTCAGCTGTTTGCCAATCTCTATCTCAACGAGTTGGATCGCTACGCAAAGCACGATCTCGGCATCCGGTACTACATCCGCTACATGGATGATTTTGTGGTGTTGCATCACGACAAGGCGCAGCTGCACACATGGCGCGCGCGGATCGAGGCGTATCTGTGGAACAGCCTGCGCCTGACAACCAACAGCAAGACCCAGGTATTCCCTGTCGGCCCGGAGGGGCGAGCGCTCGACTTCCTGGGCTACCGCATCTACCCCACCCACCGCCTGTTGCGCAAAAACAGCATCAAGCGTATCCGCTACAAGCTGCGCCGCTTCAAACGGGCGATAGCGGCAGGCAGGCTAACGGCAGGCGACTGCCGACCATGCATCCAATCGTGGTGTGCGCACGCCGCGCATGCAAACACCTGGCGGCTGCGCTGCAGCCTGTTTAACATTTCGAGCGGGGCAAATAGATGAGCTACTTATATGACGGCGAAACACACGACAACTACGATCCGGCCTTTATGGCGGAGCTGGGCATGAGTGAGGAGGTCATAGCCTCCGTGCTCGACCAGCACAACTATGAGCTGACAGAGGGGCAACTGGCGCGCCGCCAGCGCGCCTACGTGGCGGAGCCCGACCCCCTTTTCTTGGAGTGGCAATACGACAAGACAGCAGCGGCCGAGCAGGCATGGCGCGACAAGGTGGCGGAGATCAAGCTGCGCTACCCGGTGGCCCGTGGGGCGGAAGAGTGATCGTCCGTCTCGAGCCCATCACGGCGAGCGTGGTCGCCGTGATGGGCTGGGCGTGGAATACCGCCACGGCCGCGCCCCTGCGCCGAGGTGCTGCAGCCAGCCAAGTGAGCCTTGCCTCCTGGCGCTGTCAGCGTTAGGATTTACCCATCATGGCCCTGCTCTCCCGAGCGGGGCTTTTTCGTTTCTGCCTCTCTGAGATCCCCATGCCTGTACTCGATATCGTCACCATGCGAGGGACTATGCCGCGCGTGGAGCCCCATCTTTTGTCTGATGAGGTCGCGGTGATTGCTCGCGACTGCCATTTTGACCATGGCGTCATCTCGCCTCTTGAGGATGACTCCAGCACAGGTATGGAATTGCCCACCGTACCTATCACCCTTTTTCGCTATGGCCAGCACTGGTTTGCCTGGAACAAGGTGGTGGAGGCCATTCGCTCCCCGATTGCCCAAGACCAGTATGGCCGGGTTTACTACACGGATGGTGAGTATCCCAAGGTGACCCATGCCCAGATAGCCACAGGCGGCAGCAACAGGCCGACGGCATGGTATCGACTAGGTATTCCAGCCCCAGGTGTTCCGGTCGGGGTTGGCACCATCACCCCACCTGTTGGTGGTGTGGATGATGACCTGACAGATGACGAAACCCGCTTCTACGTGGATACCTTCGTTACTGCGATGGGTGAGGAGGGGTCCCCGGGCCCTGTCAGCGGAAAGGTGAATATCGGGATCCCGGGATCATCTGTTGCTTTGATGCTCAGCCCGCCGAACGCCCAGAACAGCAACATCACCAAGCGGCGGATTTACCGGTCGGTGTCCGGTGGTGGCCTTGCTGATTACCTGTTGGTCGTTGAGCTGCCCATTGCTCAGGCATCGTTTGTCGATACCCGGGCAGATGGGGAGCTGGGCGCCGTGCTGGAGACCTACGACTACACCATGCCGCCCGATGGCATGCGGGGTATTTGCCAAATGGCAAACGGCATGTGCGCTGGCTTTGCTGGAAACTCCCTCTACCTGTGCGAACCCTACCTGCCCTACGCCTGGCCGGAGAAATACCGGCTGACCACAGAGCACGACATCGTTGCGATTGCCGCCATCGACACCACATTGGTGATCGGGACCAAAGGCTACCCCTATCTGGCGCAGGGTGTAAGCCCGGCATCCGTGACCACCCAGAAGCTGAGCCAACTGCCGCAAGCCTGCATCAGCGGGCGCTCCATGGTCGCCATGGATGGGGTGGTGCTCTATGCCTCACCAGATGGGCTGGTCGGCATTGGCGCCAGCGGCGGGCAGGTGGTGACCGAGGGGATCATCACCCGAAGCCAGTGGCGGGCAATGCAACCTGACACCATGCGGGCATGGCACCACGAGGGCAAATATGTGGCCATTACGGACACCCACGGTTTCATCTTCGACCCCAAGAGTGGCGACCTTCGCGAACTGACGAACCGCTGGGATGCGGCCGTCTCTGACATGGAAAGCGATTCGCTGTTCGTGGCCAAGGGCCGCAGCTTGCAGGTATGGCGGGGCGGGAGCGCTAGCAATGGCCAATTCATCTGGCGGTCGAAGCTCTTCATGGTGCCAGAGGGAACGTCTTTCAATTGCTGCCGGGTGTTGGCTCAGGATGTTGGCTTGGTCGGGATCAAGTTGTTCGTTGACGGGGAGCAGGTGATGGAGCTGTCCCCTGGCAACCTGGTGCCCGGGGCGTTCAGGTTGCCCCCTGTGCGTGGCCGGTTCTGGCAGATAGAGGTCTTCGGTACCTCGGTGGTGAGCCGCATCACTCTGGCGAGCAGCATGGCGGAGATGGTGATCTGATGGCCAAGAAACCCGCATATCGAGCAGGCCGAGACCAGGCGGCTACAGTAGAAAACGTAGAGCTGCTCACTGGGCAGCGTGGCGATCGCCTTGATAAGGCCGTCACGTTCAGGGAGCTGGCGGCGTTGGGGTTGTCTACGCTGCGCCCTGGTGCTGGCGGCGTTTATGTCCCCGGCAAAAACCCAGACCTTTTCCCTCCGGGCCAGATGGAGTTTCCCCACGCCCCGGTCAATGTGATCGCCAATGGCGCATTTCACACGGTCCTGGTGGAGTGGGATCCGCCGCAGTACCGGGGGCATGCTCACGCCGAGATATGGCGAGCTGAGAGTGACAACCAAGCCGAGGCCACCCTGGTGGGCACTTCGTCTGCAAACCTCTTCTCTGACGCCATAGGCAAGGGCGCCAAATTTTACTACTGGGTGCGCTTTGTCAACGGCAAGGATGACAAGGGGCCCTTCCAGGGCGTGCAGGGCGTTGAGGCTGAAACCAGTCGGGATGTGCAGGACATTCTGGACGAGTTGCAGGGCAAGATTGAGAAGAGCCATCTTGTGCAGGAGCTGCTCAGACCAATAGAGGATGTCTCACAGCTTCAGATGGAAGTCTCGCTCCTGATACCGAAAATCGATGAAATCGAGATCAGGATCCCCGGCATCGAAGAGGAACTGGCCGGGCTGGATGAGCGACAGAAGGCTGCGCAAGATCTGTTGGATGATGCCCAGCAGCAGTTGGGGATGTCGAGCATCGAGATCGGGCTGGTTCAAGATCGCCTCAATGCCAAACTCGACAAGTACAAAGGGGATTTCGACTCGTTCCGGGATGCAGTGTTTGTCGTCGATCCTGAAAACGGCAGCATCACGATGGATGCCGTCAATGCGGTACGAGATGAGCTTCATACCTCCATTACCGAAGTGCACCAGGAGCTCGATGCCGTAGCCGGCCAGATCGACAGCAAGGCTGACAATGTCACAGTGGACAGTCAGGGATCGCGGATTACTGAGGCTGAGCAACGCATCAACGGCTTGGACGCCAGCCTGAGCCAGACCGTCACCCGAGGGGAGTTCTCTGGCGAACAGCAGCGGGTCACCCAGATCGGGCAGGAACTCGACGCAACAAAAGGGGAGCTGACCCAGAAAGCCACCAAGCAGGAGGTTGATGCCCAGGGCGAACGGTTGGCCAATGCTGAAAGCAAGCTGACGGCGCATACCGATGAGCTGAGTTCGCAGGCGCAGCGCCTTGATGGGCTGGCGGCCCAGGTCACCCAGGGTGATGAGACTCTTCAGGCCAACATCACTGAGCTGGCGCGGGTCTCGGCGGAAAGCGATCAGGTGACAGCACAGCGGGTCAGCGGGCTCGAAGTGAGGGCGAGTACTTCCGAAGCCAAAATCCAGGCGCTTGAGGAAATCATCGAAGATGACGGTGGCATCACTGCTGGCCGCTTCGACGCGATCACCGCGGAGCTGGATCTGCAGCGGGAGCAGGATGATGACAACGCATCGGCTGCTATCGATGGCGCCCTGGCCGTGGATGAGCGCGACCAGGAGACGCGTAAGGCATTCGGGGCGATTCGTACAGAGCAGAGGGTGATCCTGACGGAGCAGCAGGCACAGGCTCAGCGCACAACAGACATGGAAGTGAAGTTTGAGGCGAAGGATGCTGCTACCCAGGCTAGGATCTCGTCGGTTGAGAAGGTGACTTCTGATGCTGATTCGGCACTGGCACAACGCATTGATAACGTCACTGCGGAGTTCAAGGCGGTGGATACTGCATTGGCCGTATCGCTCGCCGAGTCAAGCAAGGCCTTGGCCGATGCAGACCAAGCACTTGGTGAGCGGATCAGCACAATTGATGTGACGGTCGGAGAGAACACGGCCAGCATCACCGAGCTCCGGCAGGCCGTGGTGAGCAATGAGGAGTCGCTCAGCCAACGGCAGGACAAGATGGAGTCGGAGATCGGTATCGGTGCCGTCAGCCAGGTTGAAGGTGCCCTGGCCAGGGATGAGCGTGACCGAGAGAACCGGAAAGCTCGCGGTGTCATTCTCCAGCAGCAGAGCACGCTTGCGAACCAGCAGGAGGCGCAGGCCAGGACAGTCGAGCAACTGACAGCTGAGTTTGATGCTGAGAATGCGGAGATCAGGGCGCAGATCACCAATGAGCAGTTGGTTCGATCAACGGCAGATGAAGCCCTGGCACAGAAGACATCTGTGCTTGAGGCGCAAATCGAGGGGGTGGATCAGTCCCTCTCAGCCAGTATTGCCGAGGTGGCCAGGGTCAGCGCTGATGCGATGCAAGCCCTTGGCAGCCAGATAAATACTGTGTCTGCCGTCGCTGGCAGCAAGAATAAAACGTTCTTCCAAGCCACTGCCCCCGGGTCTGGTATGGGCTCCGGCGACCTGTGGTTTGATACCGCCAGCAATAACCGGCCATACCGTTACAGCGGGACTGCCTGGATAGCCACCGACGACCCACGGATCGCCGCCAATGCAGCAGCCGTGCAGCTCCAGAGTCAGGCTATTGCCGACCTGCAAAGTGGGGCCCAGGCAATGTGGGCGGCTAAAGCCAGCGCGGGCCAGATCACCGCCGGGATCGGCCTGGTTGCCAATTCGGACGGCACCAGCCAGGTGGCAATCTCTGCAAGTCAGGTTTTTGTATTCGACCCGAACAGCTCAACACCGATGGCACCACTATTCGCTATCGACAATGGCCAGGCCGTGATTGCAGAGGCCATCATCCGCAAGGCCACCATCCAGATCCTGAACGCTGAGAAGATCACTGCTGACTATGTGAAGGCCGGGGTCAGCATCAGCTCACCGTTGATCAACGGCGGCCAGATCGATATGGGCAATGCCTTTATGGCTGGCGGAGCAGCAGGATTTGGCAAGGGCGGGCCATACGGAGGGTGGGGGTGGGGGTGGCACACCATCATCTATGCAGATGGCGGGATCTATACCAACCGACTCCATGCCGAGGGCGGCTACGTCAGAAACATGACTATCGGCAACTGCACCATTGAGCAGGACTGTGTGGTCAGAGGGACTATCTACGCCGAGAGGATCGTGGGCGATATTGTAAGAACATACGCCTTGAATCTTGCTTCTCCAGTCTGGTTACCCGCTATGCCATTCACGAGAAAATGCACATTCATGCTTACGGTGTCTAGTGGGTCTTCAACTACAACAGCCACTGTCTATGTCAATGGGGTGGCGATTGGTTCGCTAACCGCACGTGATTATGCGATGGGTCAGGGTACAACCATGAATCACAATTTCGAGTTCTTACTTGCTGCTAACCAGGGGTACACGATTAGCTATGACAGGGACAACAAGGGCTATCCGTATGCATCAAGCTCTTGCCTTTCAATCGTGTGCCTAGCGTGAGCGATATGAGGTGTCCACATCTATACCGTATCGCCAGCGATACCGGCAACCCAAGGCTATCCGCCGAACTGCAAGACGCCATCCGAAACCGGGTGGCGTTTTTGTTTGTGCGTGGCGATGACGGCTTCGTGCTGAAGCCGGTCAGCGAGCAGGGCGAAACCGGCGTGCTGGTATGGGTCGGCTGGGGTGATGGCGGGGCGCCAGAGCGCCACCTGCCGGAGGTGAAGCGGCTGGCTCGCATGATAGGTGCCCGCTGGTTGCGCTTTCACTCTGCGCGCAGAGGGTGGCTCAGGGTAGCGCCAAGAATGGGGTGGGTGCGTCAGCCAGATGATGCTGACGGGCTCTTTGTGTTTCAGATCAACTTGTGAGGTGAGCGATGGGGAAGGGCGGTTCGAACGAAATCAAGGAGACCGAGGCTCAGAAGGCTGCGGCCGGTGTAGCGATGGAGCAGTGGAACCTCTACAACTCCGACCTGAAGCGGTATGAGGACATCTTTATGGATAAGGTTGATGACCTCAACAGCGAGCGCGAGTACGACAAGCTGGCAGGCACTGCTGCACTTGGGACGGCCAAGACGTTTGGCGATGCGCGCGCCGGGATGGCAGACTCAATGGCGGCTGGCGGCATTGACCCTACCAGCGGCAAGTATCAAACAGCCATGTCCAATCTGGAGACAGATCAGGCATTGAGTCAGACAGACACCACCAACCGAGCGCAGTCCAGCCAGCAAGATAGGCATGTGGCTGGCCTCAAGGATGTGGTGAGCATTGGCGCTGGGCAGAAAGCGGAGTCCCTGGCTGGCATGGGGGATGTGGCCACGACCAGCCTGCGCAAGGCCACCAGTGACGCCCAGAGTTCATTCCAGAGCCAGCAGGCAACCGCTGGTCTGGTTGGTACGGTGGCAGGGGCAGGCTCGGCCTATGGCCTTCAATCACTAAGGGATGCCAAGGTGAAGATGGAGAAGGACTTCAATACCCAGGCTGATGGATATGAGAAGCGTGGAGCATTCACCGGCTCATCCACGCTCGGCATGCTAGGGAGATAATCAATGGGATACGCCGCAGATACATTTGCACAGATCACTCGCGAGAGCTACCAGGACTGGAAAAATCGCTTCTACCCGAAGCAGAAGGAGCTGATGGAACTGGCCACCAACGGCAAGTTGCTGCAGGAGCAGCTCGGCCGGGTGGATGAGAACAACGCCAACGCCCTGCGTTCGGCCCAGCAGGCTACGGCAAACCGCAATGCCCGCATGGGGGTGAGCAGCAACGCCAACGACAACAGCCAGGGGTTGCGGGCTGCCCTGATGACGGCAGGTACTGAAAACGGTCTGCGCGAGCAGGAGCAGGCGCGCCAGATGGGGATCTTGACCGGCGCCGATGCTGGCCTGCGTGAGGCAATCAAAACTGGTGGAGGTATGTGATGGGGTACGGACTGCTTGATATTGGCGCCCAGACACGCCAGCAGGGGATGATGGGGCTGCGTGATGCGGCCAATCGGGAGGAGGAGTTGGAAGCTGCCAACAAAAACCTCAAGACTGCCCGCAAAGGGCAGACCCTGAGCACTATCGGCACTGGTGCATCGATGGGTGCCATGCTCGGAATGGCTGGATCGTTAGGTGGACCACTAGGCGGGCTTGTTGGTGCTGGCGTCGGCTTTCTGGCGGACAGCCTGTTTTAAAGGGGGTGAGTGATGGGCGTATCAGGATTGGCAGAAGGTTTTCTGGCTGGCTTCAACACCATGGACCGCTATCAGCGTGGCCAGAAAGAAGATGAGCGAATGGAAAAGGCCATGAGCCTGCGTGACGCCATGTGGCAGAACGAGCAGGATCGGCAAAAGGTGGCAGATGCTCGCTACCAGAGCGAGCTTGATTACAGTCTCGGCCGCGACAAGGTTGCCGACGATCGGGCTGATCGCCAGTTCGCGCTTACCGAGCGCCAGGTGAAATCTGCCGAGGCGCGAGCCAATGCAGCTGAGCGCCGCGCCACGGCTCAGGAGTCGCGCCAGCAACAGGAATATGAGTGGCAGGTGAAGGAGCGGGATAAGCAGGCGTACCAACAGGAGAACCTGCCCATCATCCAGTCTGGCTGGCAAGCTGTGGCAGAAGGCAAAGACCCGGGCCAGCAGTTCTGGAATGTGGTGAGGGATCCGCGGGCTGGCACCTTCAACCCGGAGCGCTACCTGCAGCCGGATTATGCCGAGGCAGGTAAGACCTTTGTCACCCATGCTGGCAATCTGATGCGCCAGGCTCAGGAAGGAAAGCTTGACCCGACCACACCGGAGGGGCATGCAGCCGTGAACAACCCGCAGTTTATCAAGGCTGCCGGCACACTCTATCAGGACGAGATCGGCAAGGGAGTGGGCGATATCGACCCGGATAGCGGCAAGACCATCACCGGCAAGCAGCTGAACAACATCATGATCACCCCTGACGGGCGCGGCGTGGTGCTGGGGGTGGAGGTGACCTACGACGACGGCAGCAAGGCAGTCCGACCGGTCACCAATAACCGGACCTCTGCGCCGGATGACACTCCCAAGGTGATCCCCATCAATGACTTCCTGAAACCGGCCTATCAGCGGGCGGCGCTGGCCAAGCACATGATCGGTAACGCCGACCAGCTGCGCACCTCCCTTGGCCTGACAGTAGGCCCGGATCAGGCAGGTTACAAGAAGGCGGTTGCTGACCTTGAGAAGCAGCACGGCCAGAACCGCGCCCGGATCTCCTCCAGTAATGCGGAGGATAAAGACCTGCAGCTCGATGCGCTGGATGCCCAACTTGAACAGAGCAAGGCGGCACTGGCTGATACCTACGGCCTGACCACCAAAACGGATGAGCCAAAGCAGGAGGCGCCACTCAAGGTGTGGACCGGGGGCGATCCCGAGCGCCTGCAGTTTATCAAGGAGGCCAACCAGCACGGCAAGCTGAGCAGCCTGATGGATAACCCGGCACGGATGAACACGGCGTTCGAGCTGTGGCGCCAGCAGGCAGCCAAGCAGAAGAAAGAGGAGCAAGCCACCGTGACAGCCGGCAGGCTGCGTGATGCGGAGGCTGGTGCCTATCAGGCCATCAGTCTGGCGCAAGCGCGCCGCTAGTTGCCTTTCCAACCCCCCAGCGTTAGCATCTCTCCATAGTCGGCCAGTCTGCTTATTGGCCAGCACTCCCCATATCAAGCCCTGATCGGTTCGCCGATCGGGGCTTTTCTTTTGCACAAAAAGCCGAGGACACCATGGACAAGCCTGGACTGCGCGACGCCTTGCCACAACCGAAACTATCCGACACCCGCACAGACCCGTTCTGGAGCAATCTCGATAGCAGCCTGTCTGCAGCTGCTGCCCCGTCCGCCGCCCAAATCCCACAGCGCGACCTCGATGTTGGCCTGGGGGATGTGGCGCGCGGCGTGGGCGCTGGCGCACTGGAACTGGTTGGCGGGATTGGTGAGTTGGCCCGGCAGGCAAGCCAGTTTGGCAAGGAGAATGCTGGCAAGCAGGGCGGTGATTACCTGGAGCAGGCTCGCGCCAATATGGCCAGCAAGCTGAGCCCGGTGCTTGATGTGGTGGCTGGCGCTGGCGATCTGGCAAAGTCAGGCGCCGAGTCGCTGACCGAGGGGATGAGCGGCGATGCCAAAGAGGCGATCGGCCGCAGCCTGATTGATGAGACGCCAGAGGGGCGCCTCACCATGGGGGATGGCGCTGGGGATCTCGACGTATGGGCCATGAAGATGGCACAGGGCGTGGGCTCCATGGTGCCGACCCTGCTGGCTGGCGGTGTGACAGGTGCCGCCGCCAAGGCCAGTATCGGGCGCGCCGTCACCACCTCCATGCTCAAGCGGGGGGCTACTCAGGAGGTGGCCGAGGCTGTCGCGGCCAAGACGGTGGCCAAGCTGGCGACCGGCGCAGCCGTCACCACTGGCGCGACCGGTTCGGTGGGTAGCGCTGGGGTGAATGCTCGCGAGTCAGTGCTGGGCATGAGCTTTGATGAGCTGTCCCAGAGCGATACCTTCAGCCAGGCATTCACTCGCATCGACCAGGATCAGCAGACGCAACACCTCTCTGATGAGGAAAAGCTGTCGCTGGCCCGGAAGGAGACTGCCAACGTTGCCAGCCGAGCCACCATGAGCGACGCCAAAGTGTGGGGCGCTGCCGCCATGGGCTCTGTGATGGGTGATGCCATGCTGTTCAAGATGCTGGCTGGCAAGGCGGCGACCGGCGGCGTGCTCAAGGGGGCGGCCAAGGGGGCAGTAGGTGAGGGGATCGGCGAAACCCTCGAGGAGGGGGTGCAGCAATACACCATCAACGAATCCCTTAACGAGGTGGCCGCTGCCGATATCGACCCGATGAAAGGAGTGGTGTCCAGTGCGCTGGAAGGCGGCTTGATTGGCATGGGTACCGGTGGCGCCCTGGGTGGCGCTGGCGGGCTGCGTGGCAGCAAGTCACAGCCAGAAAGCGAAGGGGGCGCACAGGTAGATCCCGCCACTGTGAAGGATGTCGCACCTGTTGAGCAGGGTGATCCGATGCAGGAGAGCCCCGCTGCCGCACCGGCAGATCCAGACTTGGCACCTGCCGCTGACACCATGGCCGATCCGGTGGTTGCGTCCTCTGGCGAACAATCCCCGCTCGGACCTAGCGCCAGCCAGTTTGACGAGCTGCGTGATGTGCCTGCCTACCTGCGCCGCGACGATACCGCAGAGCGGTTCAAGGGCATGGCTGCCGATAGCGAGGTGCAGCGCGCCCTGGCTGGTGAGTTTGGCCAGTCAGTGCAGGAGCTGGTTGCCTCCCAGATGCAGGCTGGCGATCAGGGCAAGAGCTTTTATGAGCGAGTTCAGGCTGGCGAGCTCGGGCTTGACCCGTTCGCAGGCAACAAGAGCGCCCAGCAGGTAGCCATGGAGAACCAGCGTCCAGCCCTGCCGCTCAAGGATGTGATCTTTGCCGGTGACGCCAATGCCGCCCGGGGGGTGACCAAGGAGGGCCACTTTGACGACAAGCAGGCTGGCACCGGCCCCCAGTTCCGCGGCGCAGAGCGTACTCGCTGGCAGAGTGGGCAGGAGGGGGATGTGTTGCCGCCAGGGGCATCTTCCACCAAGCCAGCTGGCGAGCTGCCTGGCGCGGTGATTGAGGGTGAGGCCCGCGAGGTCGGTACCGAGTTGCCGCACCGCGATGTGGTCTATGGCGCAGATCAGCGACAGCCTGACGCCAAGCCGATGCGCGGCAGTGCCACCGAATCGGCAGTTGGCCCGCTCCAGACACTCCGCATCACCCGCAAAGGCAAGCCGTTCGCAACCGAGAAAGAGGCTGCCATGGCCAGCCGCAAGGGCAAGGAGATGCCGGTGCCGCTCAATGGTGGCGGCTTCGGGGTGGCCGAGATCGCCGAAGTTGAGCAGGTGCAGGCCGCCAACAACCCCAATGCAATCAATGGCCCGCAGGGCAATAACCAACCCCAAGTAGAGGTGAGCAATGAGCCAGTTACCCCGATACCTGCAATCAGCAGTGAAGGACAAGGCGATCACCCTGGCGCAGGCGAACCGGCTGCAGCAGGCGCTGGACCAGCCATTGCCAGACTCACCGACCGAGCTGGATCCGGAAATCCGGCAGACAACACTCCTGCTTCACCTGTACCTGATGGACAGCAGCAAGATGACCAAACACTGACAGCCCCGGCCACAGATGCCGGGGCTGCTGTTTCTGGCCGTATTGGCGAGGACGAGCTGCGAGATCGCGACCTGCTAAAAGAGCATGGCGGGCACTGGAAGTATCGTTCTGCAGTAGGCGCAGGTTGGTTTACTGCCAACACCAAGGAGGCCGCCATTGAGCGTGCCGAGGAGGCATACCGCAAGGCAGTATCCAAAGGAGAGCCAGTCCCCACCAGGGATGAGCGGTTCGCACAGGCAGACGCAGAGCTGTTTAGTGAAATGGTTCGCCGCTACGGAAAGATGTCAACTCCCGAGCTTGAAGCAGAGTACCAGCGACTTGGTGGCGAGGTTGGCGATCTGCAAAAATCAGGCTCTGGCGAGTTCAACGGCAATGGCGGCCGCCGCACTGGGGCTGCTGTATCCAATGAAGGTGCTCGTCAGGTTGGTGAGGAACGCTTGCGCCTTGGCGTTTACATGAAGATGCGCCGCGACCGCGATACCGTGGAGTCGGGAGCCAAGTCGCAGCAGATCAAGCAAGCCAACGACTGGAGCGGCGCCAAGAGCGCAGCTGATTACCACGCCGCGAAGCGTCGCCTGTTCTCTGGCGAGATGGAGTTTTCTGAATTTCAGGCGATGAGCCGTTCCGCCCTGGATAACGCCCTCTCCCTGCGGGCTGAGCTGGAAAAGAAAACCAAGCAGGATTTGCTTGATCAGTTGAGCCGCTTCAATGCTGCCCGCTACAAAAATGACAAAAAGGCCGTCGTGGTCGAGGCCGCATACAACCAGCTGATCGGCGATCTGCGTTGGGCTGCCAATGGTGATGGCAATACCATCAGCGAGACCTATGCCATCGGCGGCGCCAGACAGAGTATCGAAGAGCGAGTTGCCAAGGCGCTGGATGGTCTCACCCCGGAGCGGTATCAGCTGTTTCGTGATAAGCAGCTGTCCGACGTTGCCGAGATGCAGCGGCGCCGGGAAGAGCTCAAGCAATCTCTCACCGACCCGCAAACCTTGGATGACTTTAAGGCATTCATAGAGCGGAGAGGGATTGACAAGCTGACCCAGGAGCAGCGTGCCCGCTATGAGGATATGGTTGCTGCTCGCAACCTAGATCGCAGGGAGCAGGAGCGCAGCGCCAAGGGAAATGAGACTGCCCCCTCTACCACTTCCAGCGACATCATCAAGACCAAGCACACCAAGACCGGCGATGATCTGTTTGTTGTGCAGATGGGGGATCGTGTTGAGCGAGATGCTTACAATCGTATCAATGCTCACGCCAAGACCATGGGTGGCTGGTATTCGTCATTCCGCGGCAAGGGTGCGGTTCCTGGCTTCCAGTTCAAGAGCGAAGAGAAAGCGACCGAGTTCCGCGCCTGGCTGGGTGGTGAGGTTGGCGGGGCTAGCCCGGAGGTTGCACCTGATCAGTCTACTGATAGCGAGGCGCAGCCGGCTGGCAAGTCCAAGCAGGTGGAGGCGCTGCGCAATCGCGCTGCGTCAGCGAGAGCCAAAGCGGAGGCGGTGTTTAATGCCGATCGCAAGGAGAATACCGCACGCCGCGCAAGCATGGCGGCCAACGCTAGAGCCAGCGCCGAGCGAGACCTGCGCTTTGCTGGCTTGCTCGAGGCTATCGCCACCGGCATCGAGAGCGGGGAGATCACCTACCTGCGCAACCTTGCCAACGGCGCGCAACTTGAAGAGTTGCAGTCGGCGCTCAATCGCGGGCTTTGGTCGCTGCCAGCCACCAAGATTGATGCGCTGGTGAGCGATGGGGTGATCAATCGCGATGACAGCAGCCGTTATTCCTGGAGCGACAAGGCAACCCCTGAGCAGATGGTGGAGGGGGTATCAATGCCGGGCATGGATTACCACACCGATCGGCTTCGTGAGGTGGCCCTAAAGATGCAGGGGGCGAGCGGTTTTAAGCAGGCTGGCGCCAAGGTAATGAGCCTGGTCAAGGCTGCGGCAAGCCGGGATAACAAGACTACAACCCTGAGCGATCCGGAGCTGATTGCCAAACTCAAGGCGTATGTCACTGGTAGTGATGACTACAGCATCAGCACCATCAAGGATCAGATCGCCGGGTATGGTCGCCTGGAGCGCATGGGCATTACCAATCACACCGAACTGCGCGCGGCATTGCGTGAGCTGGTCAGACTGCAGCGCGGGCTGAATGAGACGGCACCGCAGCGGGAGCCGGTGACAGAAAAAACCAACGCATTGAAGCGCCGGTTGCTGAACAACCGCAACGCCTTTATCGACTTCTTCCCCACTCCGGAAGAGTACGCCGCCGACCTGGTGGACCGCCTTGGTATTGAGCCTGGCATGGTGGTGCTCGAGCCATCTGCCGGTCACGGTATGCTGGCAGAGGCCGCCCGGGATGCCGGGGCAACGGTGGAGGCCGTGGAGCTGGCTAGCGACCTGCGCGACATCCTGCAGGAAAAGGGGTTCTCTCTGGTCGGTAATGACTTTATGGAGACAACACCATCCCAGCGCTATGACGCTGTGATCATGAACCCGCCATTCTCCAACGACATGGATATTGACCATGTGCGCCATGCCTTTGCCCACCTCAAACCGGGCGGGCGGTTGGCTGCCATCGTATCCAGCATGGCTGGCCAGCGCAGCAACAAGAAAAACAAAGCGTTCCGCGAGTGGCTTGACGACCTTGGCGCCAGCGAGGAGATGATGCCGGAGGGGGCATTCAAGGATTCGCTCAACCCAACCAGCGTGCGAACCAAGATCATCACCATTGAAAAACCTGTTGATGCGGTGAAAGGACCTGAGCTTAAGGCTGGCACTCGCGCCACCTTGCACACCCCGAAGGGTAAGCCAGTGGAAGTGCAATATCGCCTGATGGAGTCTGGAGACCTGGTTGCATCGCATGAGTTTGACGGGACCATAAACAGGCATTATCCGCAGGAGCTGCAGCCGAGAGACCGCAGCAAGAGCACATACCAGGTGCAGGTGAGGCAGATTGCCAACAACCCAGAGGGGCGGCGACTAGGAGCCAGCCCAGAAACAGATCGTGGCGCACCAATCGTGCGTGACGGCATTGTAGAAAGTGGCAACGGCCGCACAATAGGCTTGCAGCAGGCTTATCGCCAGGGCAGCGCTGACGCATATCGCGAGTGGCTTATGGAGCATGCAGAGGACTTTGGTATTAGTCCTGACGAGGTGGCCGCAATGAGTCAGCCGGTACTGGTGCGCGAGCGCCTTACCGAAATGAGCGAGGCTGAGCGCCGTGACTTTGTTGTTGACTCAAACACTGACGCAAAGATGGCAAATTCAGCCAGCGAGGACGCCAATGCCGATGCTGGAAAACTTGATGACAAGCTAATGGGCATGCTCAACATTCCAGAGGGTGGAGACTTGCTAGCCATGAGCAACGAGCCATTCCTTAACGCATTTGCCAGGGCGATCGGTGAAAACACACTCAACCAATATAAGGATGATCGAGGTCGCTGGAATGATGCCTATCGACGCAGGGTATCTGCGGCAATCTTTGCGTATGGGTATGACAACGCATCATTACTAAAGGCTGCCACCGGTGATAGCGATCAGGTTGGTAAAAACCTGATTGGGGCGCTAATGAACAACGCCGGTAAAATGGCAGAGCTGAGAAGTGCAATGCCTGAGCATGCTGCCGATCTGTCAAACATCATGGCCGAAGGCGTTACGGTGATGAGCGACGCAAGACGCAATCACCAGGCAATATCTGAGATTGTTAATCAAGGCGACATGGTTAGCGGTGGTGTAAGCCGGGCAGGTGGCGCTATGGCTGAAATGCTGGCCGACGCCAGCAGAAGTGCCAAGCGCATGACTGAGACGATTGGAGCCATTCTTGATATGCTCAATCATGCAGCCAAACATGCTGGTCAGCCAGATCTACTAACCGGAAAGCCATCCGACCCTATTAGCACAGAGGAGGCTATCAATGCCCAAGAAAGAGAGTTCCGCACAAGAAAAGAGCGAGAGCAGTCAGCATTACGACCCAGCCAAGATTTTTTTGGGGTCTCGGGACCACGGAATGACCACGGAAAGAACACAGGCGTTTCTGGATCTGCTGGGGAAGGCCAAGCAAAAGACGCAGGCAAACTAACCTCTGCAGTGGTAGAGGTTGGCGGGGTAAGGATTCGCATCCCAGCCATCGACGAGGAGCAGCAGCGCCTCTACAACCAAGCCACTCATCGCGGCCATGGCGTGAACTTTGCCAGCGGCATCAGCGCAGGAGTGGGGCGGATTCTCAATGACCTGAAGGACTCTAGTCTGCTGGATACCGCAGAGCAAAGGGCTGCAGCCGAGGACGAAGTACAAGCGTGGGCAAATAATGAGGCAGTCAACGCCCGCAATATGATGCAATACGGCATCAAAAACCCGAGCTGGGTGATCACCGGACGGTCTGGCCGCAAGGCGCAATCCAGCGCCACCACGGAGAGAGAGAATAACCGACAAACCCAGCACTACAAGGATCAGGATGCCCGCATCAAGGCGTTGCGCGACGAACTGAAGAAGCTGCGCTCGAAGGAGGTGATCGGTAGGGAGTCATTCAATTACGCTTGGGGCAAGGCCAAGGGGATGATAGCAGAATACGCCAGCGCTCTGAGCGGCGGACAGCCTAACCTGCTGGCAAGCCTGCGAAAAAGCATGAACTCAGAGCTGGCTCGCTACCTGCAGGCAATGGGAAAAATCGACGCGCAGGGCTTCATCAAGACCCTGAGTGAACAGGATAATCGCCTGAAAGCTGCCGGGTATGATGGCCTGGTAGCCATCGTCGGTGCTCGTTCAAACCCTGGCAAGATTATCAGCGATGCCATTAATGGACGGATCCGTTTCTCCAAACAGGCCATGGCGCAGGGCGAGAAACCAGCCAAGCACCTGACCCGCAAAGAGGCGGAGCTGGTAACAAAGGAGTGGTTCAAGCAGTACCGGGGCGCCAGTGGCATTGATGTGCAGATCCACGCCACCCAGGCAGAGTTGGAGAAGGCGCTGGGTCTGGCGGCACAAGATGGCCTGATCCGCCGCGCCGCTTTTGATGATGACAGCGGCACCCTGCATGTGGCCGCGGATACCATCGCCAACCCCAAGCGAATGCGCGAGATCCTGCGCCATGAAGTGCTGGCCCACTATGGACTTGCCAACGTGCTGGGCGATGGCGAGTACACCAAGCTGATCAGCCGCATAATCAAATCGAAGAACGCCCCCAGCATGAAGGCGGTGTGGGATTGGGTTGATACCCATTACGCTGGCGAGGATGTCGGGGTGCAGGCCGAGGAGGTGATTGCCCACCTGGCCGAGCTGGAGCAGAGTGCATGGCGCCGCGGCTGGGATCAGGTGGTGGCGTGGGTTACCAAGGCGCTGCGCACTGTCGGCTTTGTGCCTGGTGGCATTACCGCAGCTGAAACCAGAGCGCTGATTGAGGGGCTGGGCAAGAAGATGAAGCGCGGCGGCCCTGACAATGGTGGCCCGGATGGTGGTCATAAGTTCAGTCAGGAGTCTGAACAGCCAGCAAAGAAGGGCGGGATCAAGATGAGCCAAGCCAACACGGCCGCAGACAAGGCCATGGAAAAGCTCAATCTCGGCCCCAAGCCTGACATCATCGACAAAACCAAGGCCAATCTGGACAAGCTGCGCAAGGTTGATCGTGGTGTGGTTGAGTCATGGGTGGACCGCTTTATCAAGAAAGCCAACACCGAAGTGCTCGATGCGCTGGCCCCCATCAAGTACGCAGAGGATGCGGCAGGCATTACCGATGCAGCCGACTCAGGCTATGTTGCGGCGCGGATGGCGACCAGGGCGGCCTCCACCATGCAGGCGACCATGCTCTATGGTCTGCCGGAGTGGAAGGACGGGGTGATCCAGCGCAAGGCGGGCACCGGCGAGAAGGATGCGCTGCTGGGAATCTTTGCCGACCTGGGAGCTGACCTGCACAACTGGCTGGGCTGGATGGCCGGCCACCGGGCCGAGCTGTTGCTGGCCCAAGGGCGTGAGAACCTGCTCGATGCCAATGACATTGCGGCGCTCAAGGGGCAAGGCAAGGGCAAGGAGGCCAAATTCCTTGATGCCAAAGCCCGCTGGAACCGCCTCAATGCCGCAACCCTGGACCTGGCACAAGAAGCTGGGCTCTTCACCAAAGAGGCGCGGGCCGAGTTTGAAAGCGAATGGTACATCCCGTTCTTCCGTGAATCAGATGACGGCGACGTGATCGCCCCCTTCAAGACGAAGGGCATTGCCAACCAGAACTCCGGCATCAAGAAGCTCAAGGGCGGGGAGGCCAACACCAACGACCTGCTCGAGAACATCTTCACCTCCACCTCCAAGCTGATCGACGCGTCCATGAAGAACATGGCGGCCCAGAAGACGGTTTGGAACCTGGCGGATACCGGCATCATCGAGGTCATTCCGAAGCCAAACAAGATGGATTACCAGGCCCTTGCCAATGGCAAAGACAGGATCATGGTCAAGCTGGAGGGGGAGGACTACATGATCCGGGTTGAGGATCCGGACCTCTATCGCGCTATGACCTTCTTCGACCGCCAGCCATTCGGCACCATGATCAACATGGCATCAAAGGCCAAGCGCCTGCTGACGGCCGGGGTGACCGCATCCCCTGAGTTTATGCTGCGCAACTTCCTGCGCGACTCACTCTCCAGTTGGGCGATCAGCAAAGACGGCTTCAAGCCGGTGATCGACTCCATCAAGGGGGTGAAAAAGACCCTGGCGATGGACGGCAGTGCCATTGATGTGATGATCAGCGGCGCCAGCTTCTTGGGTGGCTATGTAAACGGTAACGACCCGACCGCCATGGCCGACACCGTGCGCAAGTCACTGCGCCGTAAGGGGATGACTCCGGAGCAGATTGCCCGCTACGAAAAGAGCATTATCCGCAACGCCGCTCAGGCAAAGGGCGTGGTTGCCAATGTGTGGGAGAAGTACAACCGCTATGGCGAGGCTTTCGAGAATGCCAACCGCGAGGCGGTCTATGCCGCTGCCATCAAGGCGGGCAAGAGCCACGCACAGGCGGCGTTCGAGTCAAAAGACCTGATGGACTTCTCCATGATGGGGGCGGCCCGCTTTATTCAGGGGGCGTCCATGGTGTTGCCGTTCTTCAATGCTCGCCTGCAGGGTCTGGGCAAACTGAGCCGGGAACTGCGCGACAACCCCCGCGAAATCGCCAAGCGGGCTGGCATGATCACCGCCATGTCGCTCGGCCTGCTGGCCGCCAACTGGGACGATGAGCGATACGAAGAGCTGCCGGATTGGGACAAGGACGCCAACTGGCACTTCTTTGTTGGCGATCAGCACTTCCGGATCCCCAAGCCGTTCGAGATTGGTGTGATGTTCGGCACCATCCCGGAGCGCATGGTGCGCGCCATGGGCGACAAGGACACCGGCGCCCAGTTCGGCAAGGCGGTAGCGCGGGCGATCGGCGATACCTTTGCCCTCAACCCGACCCCACAGATCGTCAAGCCGATGGTGGAGGCGGCCTTCAACTATGACACCTTCCGTGGCGGCCCAATCGACAGCCCGCAGGATCTGGCTGTCAAGGCCGAGGCTCGCTACAACGAGCAGACCAGCCTGCTGATGCGCGAGCTTGGCGAGCTGTCTGGCTTCTCACCCAAGCAGCTTGAGCACTTGGTGATTGGCTATACCGGCACCATGGGCAGCTATGTCATGGCCGCCGCAGATGGCCTGATCCGGGCAGCCAGACCCGGCGAGTCGGCAAGCTGGCGGGCAGACGAAATTCCGCTGGTGAAAGCCGTGTACCGCGGCACCGGTCCGGCTAAGTCCACCCAGCACATGGAGGAGTTCTACCGGATGCTCAACGAGGTGAATCAGCTCAAGCGCACCGTTGACCAGTATCGCAGCGAGGGGTTGACCGACAAGGCGAACGAGCTACTGGATGAGCAAGGCGGGATCTTGAAGGCGCGCCGCAGCCTGAGCCGCACCCAGCAGCAGGTAAGGGTAGTGCGTAACAAGATTGAACTGATCCAACGTGACCGAACCATGAACGCAGAGGAGAAGCGCAAGCGCATTGATGAGCTACTATCCCGCCGCAACGACCTGGTGTATCAGGCGGTAAACAAGAACAGGGAGAATTGGGAGTAAGGGAGAATAGCGGCCCTGGCTGAGCCCATGCGAAGGGGGTAAGCTAGGGCCTTAATATGTGAGGACCCTGACCATGTGGATACTGTTTGCGTTGATAATGATGGTGGTGGCGCTCAAGGCGTTCAGCTTTAGCTTTACCATGGCGCTGATACCCTTTGCCGCAGGGTGTTGGTGTTTTAGCAAATCCAGCCGGAGCGATCTGGATGACTTTATGGCATTCAGCTTTTTCTTTGTCCTGGTTGGATTTGCTGTTATGGCAATTGCTCAGCTGATTTAATAGCAGCCATACTCATTGCAAGTGGTTGAAAATGAATCGCCTTCGCTATCAGTTCCGTTGATTATGGTGGTGCTGCCCATCTTTGTGGCTGTGCTATTCCATGAGTTCCCATCAGCATCTTGCCCTGTAGTGTAAGTGCTATTGCCAAGCTTCTGGCTTTGCTGGCTCCATGTCGATCCAGTTCTGGCGTTCTGGCCATCTACATATGTTGAATTGCCAAACTTTTGCACTGTATAAGTATTGCCGTTATCGTCATAGCAGGTTTTTAGGCTGCCAGACCCGATACATTCTGCTGATGCAGCGCTGGAAAAGATAAGTAGTGACGTTGCGATTGCAATGATTGAGCGCATCAAAAAATTCCTTGTGTTATCTGCGAAGCACTAATTCTGTCTCGTTTGCTTCCACTCATCAATGACACAGATCACGATGCTGGCAAGGTGTTTTTGTTTGTTAGTGTCTATTGACGAGATGTGGTAGGTAGGCGTAATGTGCACGGGCATCGAATGATGCCGCTCGGATGAGTGTTTTTTTAAAACCATAACCTGGAGATTGCCTTTTTTGGTTGTGGTGAGCAGTACCTAATTTACTTAATTATGACGCCACCTGTGCGCCAGACGTGAACCATAACCTTTAAACAACTGCCTGCAAGTGGCCTATCCACGCGCGGCGGTAATTTGTGTTATGGAGTTTTCACGATGACCATTCTTGCCAACATCTACTCCCTCGAAGATATGCTTCTTCATCTCGACCTGTCGCAGACTGAGCGCCGGCTTGCCGATGATTTGCTTGCTGCAATTCGCAGCGAAGCTATCCAACTCGCACACCAAGAATCTCAGCGTAGCAGTTCAGCATCGATGCCAGATGCGGCTTCGGTAGTCGCGCTGCGCGGTTGATTAACCCCATATGTTCATCATCTGACACGCTCCAATCCGGGTCCGCCAGAATTGCCTGGACGGAGAGCCCCATCGCCGTTGAGACCATGACAGCCTCGGCCAGCCCCATGAAGTCGTCGTGGTGTGGCGATAGCCATCTACTGAGGCTGGATCGGGGGATGGTGGTCAGCCTGCTGATCTTGGTCTGGCTGAGTTTTCGCTCGACCATCAGCGAGCGCACCTTCTTTTTGGTGCGATGAACATACTCGAGGCTGGAGCTGGTCAGATACCGCTTCATAGGCATTCCTTATCCGTGGTGGCCAACCGTGCTCTGGATCATGTTTTTGTCTTTGTCCCATATCTGGGACGCACATAGTGCAATTGCTCAGTAATGGCACATGCGGGTCATGTAAATTGTAGGTGAATAATAACGAGTAGAACGCACAACGAGATCACCGCGCATCACCTGTAATGACGGAGTGTAGCGGTTGTATGACGAGCAATAGAGTACGGGGTTTGTTTTCTGAACTGATATGGGTGGGAGTGGTGAGCAAAGATAGTGCTCCACTCGGTCTTCAAAAAGTGGTAAATTCGCTTTGGTACTGTATGGGTATACAGTATTTCACAGTCGAGAGACTGAGAGCAGATAAGCGGGGACCAGACCGGATGGATTCATTAACTGAGCTAGAACACGTTCTTGAGACTTTTGACCTGACAAGGGTGGAGGAAGAGAAAATCGCGCGCATTCTTGAAAGACTTCGCGATGAGCTGAACGCTGCTTCATAAGTGATGCAGCCGGTTCGGATTGGCCCGCCATTGAGCGGGCTTTTCTATGCCTGCGATTTGGTCGAGTGGTTGGGCTGCATTCTTGGGGCAATTTTGGGGCAAATCGAGAGGGGTTTTGCGGGTAAATGAGGTGGTGTTGAGTGGTGGCGTGATGGAAAAAACGAGGAAAAACACAGGAGTGGCGCGGCTTTCGCGGGATGCAGCTTAATTGATAGTGTTATTGCTGCTTAACAAGATAAGTGTCCCGGTTGGTCTGTCAAATGGCGCGCATTATGGCACAGATCCCCAAAAAGTTTTAGCAAGAACTGTGATCTGGATCGGTCAGATGCGTATTTGGCTGTAGAGGGATCCACCATGAAAAAAGCCGGCACGAGGCCGGCTTGCGTGTGTCATCCCATCATCAGTGGGAGGTGGCGCCAGAGGCACCCAGCCCGGTTTGTGAACGAACGAACTGCGGCAGGAACTTGGCATGCTCATCAGCGGCGTTCTGGGAGCTGTCGGTGATGGAGAAGAACCAGATCCCGGCGAAGGCCAAGCCCATGGAGAAGAGGGCCGGGTATTCGTAGGGGAAGATAGCCTGGGCATGGCCCAGCACTTTCACCCACACGGTCGGGCCCAGAATCATCAGGGTCACCGCGCTCACCAGTCCCAGCCAGCCACCGTAGACGGCGCCACGAGTGGTCAGGCGTGACCAGAACATGGAGAGGAACAGCACCGGGAAGTTGCAGCTGGCGGCGATGGAGAAGGCCAGACCCACCATGAAGGCGATGTTCTGCTTCTCGAACAGGATCCCCAGACCAATGGCCACCACACCCAATACTACAGTGGTGTACTTGGAGACGCGCAGTTCATCGGTCTCGTTGGCCTTGCCCTTCTTCAGCACGCTGGCATAGAGGTCATGGGAAACCGCAGAGGCACCCGCCAGGGTCAGCCCGGCAACCACCGCCAGAATGGTGGCAAACGCCACGGCAGAGATGAAGCCGAGGAACAGGCTGCCACCCACTGCATTGGCCAAGTGGATCGCTGCCATGTTGGTGCCGCCCAGCAGCGCGCCAGTAGCATCCTTGAAGGCCGGATTGGTACTGACCAGCAGGATAGCGCCAAAGCCGATGATGAAGGTGAGGATGTAGAAGTAACCGATAAAGCCGGTGGCGAAGAAGACGCTCTTGCGCGCTTCCTTGGCGTCACTCACGGTGAAGAAACGCATCAGGATATGGGGCAAGCCGGCGGTACCGAACATCAATGCCAGACCGAGCGAGATGGCGGAGATGGGGTCAGCAACCAGACCACCCGGACTCATGATGGCGATCCCTTTCTCGTGCACCTTGACCGCTTCGCTAAACAGGGCGCCGATATCGAAGTTGACCGATTTCATGACCATGATGGCCATGAAGCTGGCACCGGAGAGCAGCATCACCGCCTTGATGATCTGTACCCAGGTGGTGGCCAGCATGCCGCCAAACAGCACGTAGAGCACCATCAGGATACCGACCAGCACCACGGCAACGTGATATTGCAGGCCGAACAACAGCTCGATCAGTTTGCCGGCACCGACCATCTGGGCGATCAGGTAGAGGGCGACCACCACCAGCGAACCGCAGGCGGAGAGGGTGCGCACTTCAGTCTGCTTGAGGCGATAGGAGGCGACATCGGCGAAGGTGTATTTGCCGAGGTTACGCAGCCGCTCTGCGATCAGGAACAGAATGATGGGCCAGCCCACCAGAAAACCGATGGAGTAAATCAGACCATCGTAGCCGGAGGTGTAGACCAGCGCGGAGATCCCGAGGAAAGAGGCGGCGGACATATAGTCACCGGCGATGGCCAGACCGTTCTGGAAGCCGGTGATACGACCACCGGCCGCATAGTAATCCGAGGCCGAGCGGTTGCGCTTGGAAGCCCAATAGGTGATGAACAGGGTCGCGGCCACAAAGACCACAAACATCACGATGGCCGACACATTGAGGGGTTGGCGTTGTACCTCGCCACTTATCGCATCGGCGGCCAACAGGGGTGAAGAAGCCAGTGAGGCCAACAGCAGCAAGTTGCCTTTCATGCTTTTTGCGCTCATGACTGCACTCCCTTGAGGATCTTCTGATTCAGCTCGTCAAACTCGCCGTTGGCCCGAAACACATAGATGCCGGTCAACACGAAGGAGGAGAGGATCAGTCCCACCCCGACCGGAATGCCACGGGTGACGGTGGTGCTGTCACTGAGCGGGGTGCCGAGCCAACCGGGGGCAAAGGCGATGAGCAGAATAAACGCCAGGTAGAGTCCCAGCATCAGAGCCGAGAGGGCCCAGGCAAAACGCTGGCGCTTGGCGACCAGCTCCTGGAAGTTGGGATCTTGCTGGATCCTCAGGTAGCTTTGCTGTTCCATTGCAGTTCTCCATGACATAAGTGTCAGCGGTGGATGGGGTAACCCCGACGAGCAGGGGACCTGCTCATGTAAGCAAAATGTGAATTAAATGTTATTTGTGGGCAATTAGACTTTGGGATAAGCCAGCGGCGAGCCGCAGGTCAGGCGCAGGTAGATGAGCGCGGCCGTGGTGGCATCGGCAAGAGCATCGTGGGCGGGCAGGGGGGGCAGCGCCAAGTGACGGCAAATGGCACTCAAGTGCAGGTCGATGGCCGCATCGGGATAGCGGCGATAGAGGTGGTCGTGATAGAGCTGGCTCACCTCGATCCCTCGTTGGGGCAGGGTTAATCCCCACAATTTCTGGCAGGCGAGATTGAGAATACGCAGGTCGTAGGCGATGTGATAGCCCACCAGTTCACGCGGGCCGATAAAGGCCAGAAGCAGGCGCAGCGCGGCTTCCAGCCTCATCCCCTGTTGCAGATCCTGATGGCGCAGGCCGTGGATCACCACCGATTGGCCGGTCAGGCTGGCCGGTGGCTGTACCTTGATGGCGAGCGCCTCGCCAGTCAGCAGCCGGTTGCCCTGAATGCGCACCGCCCCGATGGAGACGATCTCGGCCTGCTCGGGATCGAGACTGGTGGTCTCGAAATCGAGGGCGATCCGTTCATCATCCGGTGGGGTGGCAAACAGCGGCGCGAACTCGCCCGTTCGGAACGCGCGGCCATACCAGTAGCGTCGAGCGCGGCTCAACATGGTTATTGTCTCAGACGAAAGTGCAAGGTGAGCCACTGCTGGAACTTCTTCACCTGATGCAGCGCCTGACGCAGCAGATCCCGCTCGCTGTGGCTGAGATCCTGTGTCTGCACCCGACTGTTGCCCCCCTTGAGCTGGCTGCGCAGCCTCAGCCGGATAAAGAGCCGAAACGCCTCCGCCAGATTGCTGCCATAGTCGGCACTGAGCCGCTCGGCGGCCACCAGTGCATCGATGCGCCCCAGGGTCGAGGTCTCCATTATTCCCCCCTCAATGGCCAGCATGCGGATACCGTGTACCAGCGGGAACAGGCCGCCCCGCTTCAGATCCAGCCCTTCCGGTGGCTGCTCCAGTCGGCCAAACAGGGTGAGCGGGGCATGAAAAGCCACCGCCGGTCGCACCATCTCTGCCAGCAGATCCCGCCTGTCTGCCAGCTGCTCGCGCAGTGCTCGGGCAACAGGCAGATGCAGCTGGCGATCTCCCGCGATGGGGTGGGCATCGGCAAGGGTGGCGAGCCAGAGCAGCTCATCCTCTTTCGCCGTGGTGCAGGCGCTGGCAATGGCTTGTTGCCACTCGCTGCCCGTTTTTACCCAGGCCGGATTGTTCACCATCACCTGCCCGGGGCAGAGGGGGTAGCCTAGTCGCTCCAGCAGGGCGCTGAATTCGGCCAGATCCGCGGCTTGGGTGGGCCATGTCAGCCCTTCTGGCAGGATCAGGGCGTTGTCCTGATCGGTTTTGAGGATCTGCTCGCCGCGCCCCTCCGAGCCCAGCATCAGCAGGCAGACGTTATCCTGCACCTCGGGGGAGATCACCAGCGCAAAGGCTTTGGCGATCAGCTGTTCGTTGATGGTGGCGATCAGCTTCATCAAAAAGGCGGTGTGGATCCCCTGGGCAAACAGCGAACGGGTCAATTGTTGCTGTTCGCGGGCCACCGCCTCCAGTGCCGGCAGGCTGTCGGCGCGGGCGATGCGCAAGGTCAGCACATGGGAGTGGGTCGAGAAGAGTCCCAGCACCTGAGTCAGTTGCAAAATGCCCGCCACCTCGTTGCCACGCCACACCACCAGCCGCTTGATGCGATGGCGGGTCATCAGCAGCAGGGCATCAAACAGATAGCTCTCCAGCGGCAGACCAATCAGCGGGGTGGGGGTCAGTACCGAGAGGGGCGCCGTCAGCGGCAATCCCTTGAGAGTCAACGCGTGGAGCAAGGTCTTGCGGGTTGCCAGCGTGAGGGAGCCATCGTGGGCGGGGTAGAGCAGGCAATCGGTCCCCTTGTTCACCATGGCTTCGGTCGCCGCCAGCAGTGACAGCTTGCTGTCGACGATGAGCGGTGGTTGCAGATGACCGAGCTCGATGCGGGTCAGGATAAATTCCGCCAGATTCTTCTGGCCCAGTTGCTCGCGTTGTTCCTGCTGTTGCTGGCGCTCGGCCAGATTGGCGGTGAAGTAGCTGGCAAACTGCGGATCCTGCTCACAGAGCGCCAGAAAGGTGTGGCGAGGAATGAGCTGGCAGAGGCTATCTTCCAGCGCGGTGAAGCGGTGGCGGCAGCGGCCGTCAAATTGGGCGCGCACATCGAACAGATCATCAACCCCGTAATCACCAAACTGGTGGTGAGGGGCCGACTCTTCCACTGCCCCCTTGATGATGAGATAGAGGCCGGGAGGCTCGTCCCCCTCCTTGAGCAGCAGATCCCCTGCCCGAAAATAGCAGAGCGAGAGGTGACGGGAGAGCCGCTCGCGCGCCTCATCGCCCAGTCGGTCGAACGGTGGTCTGGCAAAATTGAACAGGGTTGACATGACAGCGTCCTCTGCTGGCTTGCGGCACTGATCCTGCGCCCAGTGTGACAAAGGGAGGGGGAGGCGGCCAGCCGACTTTAGTCTCAGCTGTACCGGATGATAACACTCTGATAACGTGGTGGTATGACCAGTGAGTCAGTTTCAGGGATCAAGGAGAGGACAAGGGAGATGGAAAAACCAAGGATCAAGTGCGAGATCCACGACGGGATTGCCGAAGTGATGCTGACGCGGGGGGATAAACTCAATGCGCTGGACCGCGCCATGTTCAGCGCCATCGACGAGACGCTGACGCAACTTGCTCAGCACAAGGGGTTGCGGGCGGTGATCCTGCACGGCGAGGGGCGGGCCTTCTGCGCCGGACTGGATGTGAAATCCATGCTGAGACAGCCGGTAGCGGCGCTCGATATTCTCAAGCGCGAAGCGGACGAAGCGACCAATCTGGCCCAGCGGGTCGCCTATGGCTGGCATCAACTGCCGGTGCCGGTGATTGCGGTGACCCAGGGGGTCTGTTTTGGCGGTGGTCTGCAGATTGCCCTCGGCGCCGATTTTCGCTTCAGCACCCCCGATTGCCGCTTCTCGGTGATGGAGATCAAGTGGGGCATCATTCCCGACATGAGTGGCAGCGTCACCATGCGCAACCTGATGGGGCTGGATACCGCCATGGAGCTGGCCATGAGCGGGCGCGAGCTGGATGCCGTCGAGGCGAAATCCCTCGGGATGGTGAGCCGGGTCTGCGCCGATCCGCTGGTGGAGGCGCGGGAGTTTGCCCGCACCCTCATCACCAAGTCGCCGGATGCGCTGGCGGGGATCAAGCAGCTCTACAGCCAGGCCTGGGCCCGCAGTGACGAGGCGATGCTCAAAGAGGAGACCCGCCTGCAAAAGCAGATTCTGGGGCGCCCCAATCAGTGGCGAGCTACCTTTAACAGCCTGTTTCGCTGGCGTCTGCCCTTCGGGCCACGCCGCAATCCGCTTTGAGATGAGGTGATAGGAAAAAGAAATGGCAGCCGAGGCTGCCATCTTTATTGATGTCTTATGTCGTTCAGGTTCAGGAGATCTTGCGATCCTGATCCGGTTCGAACGGGTGACCGGATTTCTCCAGCTCCAAATTCTCTTCGGAGCGTTTGCCCACCCAGTAATCGGCGTTCTTGATGCCGAGCTTCTCCGGGTGGAACACCGGATCCAGCCCTTGCGCCTGTTGCGCCTCGTAATCCTTCAGGCAGGTGAAGGCAGTTTTTTGCAGCAGCAGGATGGCGATGATGTTGAGCCATGCCATCAGGCCGACCCCGATATCACCCATGCCCCACGCCAGATCCGCCGTCTTGACGGTGCCGTAGACAGTGGCGGCCATCAGCGCAATCTTCAGCAAGAAGGTGAGCCAGGGGCGATTTATCTTGCGGTTGATGTAGGCGATGTTGGTTTCGGCGATATAGTAGTAGGCAACGATGGTGGTGAACGCGAAGAAGAACAGCGCGATCGCCACGAAAATGCTGCCAAAGCCCGGCATCATGCTCTCCATGGCGGTCTGCACATAGCCCGGGCCCGCAGCGATACCGGCAATACCTGTGTAGAGGGCGGCGCCGTCCGGCCCTTGTACGTTATAAAGGCCGGTGATCAGCAGCATAAAGCCGGTGGCGGAGCAGACGAACAGGGTGTCGATATAGACGGAGAACGCCTGCACCAGACCCTGCTTGGCCGGGTGGCTTACTGCCGCAGCAGAGGAGGCGTGCGGCCCGGTACCCTGACCCGCTTCGTTGGAGTAGACCCCGCGCTTCACACCCCACATGATGGCCAGACCCAGAATGGCACCGAAACCGGCATCCATACCGAAGGCGCTCTTCCAGATCAGCAGGATCACGCCCGGCAGGGCAGAGATGTTGAGGGCGATGATGACGCAAGCCACGATGATGTAGCCGAGCGCCATAAAGGGCACCACGGTACTGGCGAAGCTGGCGATACGCTTGACACCGCCGAAGATGATAAAGCCGAGCAGCAGCGCCAGACCGGCGGCGGTGACGTTCGGATCGATATCAAAGGCGGTTTGCAGGCTGGAACCGATGGAGTTGGCCTGCACCCCCGGCAGCAGCACGCCGCAGGCGAAGATGGTGGCGATGGCGAAGGTCCAGGCATACCACTTCATGCCAAGCCCTTTCTCGATGTAGAAGGCCGGGCCGCCACGGTACTCACCGTTGATCTTCTCCTTGTAGACCTGACCCAGAGTGGACTCCACGAAAGCGGAGCTGGCGCCGAGGAAGGCCACCATCCACATCCAGAACAGGGCGCCCGGGCCACCGAAGGTGATGGCGGTAGCCACACCCGCGATGTTACCGGTACCCACGCGACCGGCCAGAGTCATGGCCAGCGCCTGGAAGGAAGAGACACCGGCATCGGTGCTCTTGCCATCAAACATCAGCCGCACCATCTCTTTGATATGACGCAGTTGCAAAAAACGGGTGCGCAGGGAGAAGTAAAGACCGACCCCCAGACACAGGTAGATGAGCGCAGGGCTCCAGATTACACCATTGATGGCATTGACGATTTCATTCATGTACAACAACTCCTTTGTTGTGTTTGTGGCGCTGTCTTGGCGAGATCTTGGCCTCGCTCTCTGTCACTGTTTTCGGCCCTGACTGTTAACAATCCAGTTAACAAACGAGCACGGGGTTGAGGGGTTAAGCAGAGCGCAAAGGCGCGCCATGCATGGCTTGTAACATATCGAGTTGTATCGGTGCTTCCCAGCTAAAAATGTCGTTTTGTTGCAAATTTGTGAATTGACAAGGGTGGGTGGATAATGGCAGGCAGCGTTTTCTATGAGTAAAGATGAGATCCTCCTTGTTGATCTGCGCCGAGCAATGTGACGGGCGTAACACAATGGAAAGCAAACATGAGGCCAACAATGAAAGATACCTCTGACACATTGACGATCCGTCCCCCTGAGGCCGACGACGGGAGCGCAGTCGCCCACCTGTTCAGCCAATTGGGGTATCCTGCCGAAGGTTGTGACGTGACGGCGTGCCTGTTGGCGCCGGATCCCGCCAGCGTTGTGCTGCTCGCCTCCCTGGCTGACAAGGTGGTCGGCGTGTTGGTGTGGCACAGGCTGGCACCGCTGCATGTTGCACCAGCATGGGGCCTGATCTCGGCGCTGGTTGTCGATGAAGGGGCAAGAGGGGCGGGAGTGGGCGCGGCCTTGCTCAAGCAAGCCGAACAGATGGCGCGTGCCGCAGGTTGCGCCCAGCTGGAGCTCTCCAGCAGCCTTAAGCGCGAGGCTGCTCACCGTTTCTATCTGGCGCAGGATTATCAGGAGCGGCCGAAACGGTTCGTCAAACTGCTGTGACCTGTTTTTTGCATCAAAAGAAGGAGTAGGCGTGCTGGGATGGTTTAAATGGCTGGGTGGTCGCCCGCAAATGCCCATGAGTGAGGATGAGTTGGCTCTGTGGCGTCAGGCGCTGGCGGCAGTGCCTATCTTGCAAGGGCTCAGCGACACCGAGCAGACGACGCTTATCGGGTTGGGGCAACAGCTGCTCAGGCGCAAGACCCTGACCCTGATCGGGGTAGCGCTCAGCCTCCGTCAACAGGCGGTGCTGGCGCTGCAGGCGGCGTTGCCCATCTTGCACCTCGGCCTTGACTGGTATCGCGGCTTTCACGAAATCATCATCATTCCCGAACCTGTCACGCGGCGCCAGGAGGTGCAGGATGAATTTGGGCTGGTGAGCGAAGTTGAAGAGGAGAACGCCGGTGAATCCTGGCCGCAAGGGCCGTTGGTGCTGGCCTGGAGCGAGCTGCAGCAGGATGGCGACTGGGATGGCTTTAATCTGGTGATCCACGAGTTGGCCCACAAGCTCGACATGCTGGGTGGTGAGGCGGACGGCACGCCGCCGTTGCCGGGGTCGATGAGCAGCCAGCTGTGGCAACAGGCCTTTCAGACCGCCTTCGATGCGCTGTGCCAGCAGCTCGATCGGGACGAAGTGACCGCCATCGATCCCTATGCTGCCGAACATCCCGCCGAGTTTTTTGCCGTCAGCTGCGAGTGCTTCTTTACTGATCCGCTGCGGCTTCGTAGTGTCTATCCCGAGGTTTACCGTCAGCTGAGCCTGCTGTTTGGTCAGGATCCGGCGAGTCGTTTTCCGCCAACCCGTCTATTAGCCGGAGAGGGAGATAGTCGGTTGTTGTGAATCCTGAGCAGCAAATACAGCATCGTAGAAAGCAAAAAAGCACCCGAGGGTGCTTTTTTACTATCTGAATGGCTTGCCTATCAGGCAGCGGCTTTCAGCTGTACGGCGGCGGCTTTCTTGTGATCGCCGATCGGCATCACGGTGCGGCCGAACTGCTCGTTGATCACGGTGGCCATGGCCAGGTAGATGGCGCTGGCGCCACAGATGATGCCTTCGAAACCGGCGATGGTGCCGATCAGGGTGCTGCCGGTGAAGTCACGGGCGGCCAGCAGGAAGAACAGCACGGTCAGGGAGGCGAACACGAACTGCTTGGCACGCGGGTAGTTGACAGTGCCGACCAGCATGAACAGGGTGAAGACACCCCACAGCAGCAGATACCAGCCCATGTAGGCGTGCGGGGTGGCTTCGGCCAGCCCCATGGTCGGCATCACCAGCAGGAACACCAGGCTCAACCAGAAGAAACCGTAGGAGATAAAGGCGGTCACACCGAAGGTGTTGCCACGCTTGTATTCCATGATACCCGCGACGATCTGGGCCATACCGCCGTAGCACAGGCCCATGGCCAGGATCATGGCGCTGATGGGGAAGAAACCTGCGTTATGGATGTTCAGCAGGATGGTGGTCATACCGAAACCCATCAGACCCAGAGGGGCAGGGTTGGCCAATTTTTCGCTCACGTGGCGTTCTCCAAAAATAGAGGTGGGGGGTTAACAAAAGACGCGCGATTTTAGGCAGGCTGTGGCGCGCCCGCAAGGGGGCAAGGGGGATAAATCGTAAAAAAACTACGTGATTATTTGCATCAGAGGCCAAATGCTCACCAAAGCAGGCTGTTTGGTGAGCAAAAGGTGTCAAAATAGTTGAGGGGTTGTATTTTTATTACGCTTTTGCGCAGTGCGGCGGCGTTACTGATCCAGCGTCAGGATCACTTTGGCTTCCTTGTCCTCTTCCTTGACCTGGCTGTCGAGCACGAACAGCCGCTCCGGGGTGATCCCCTGGCTGTCGACCAGAAACTCCTTGGTATTTTGCGCCCGGCGCATGGCGAGATTGCGCAGGGATTTGGCGGTGATGAGCTGCTGATCCCGCAGCAGGATCACCGCCTGGGCCCGCAGTGCCGCGCTCTCTTCATCCAGATGGAGCCGATCGGCCAGATCTTCCAGATCTTCACCAAAGCGCTCTTCATAGGCCTGGGCCAGCGCCTCTTGCAGGGCGGGGTCCTGTTCCAGCAGGTCGAGATCCGCCTGATTGCCAGTCAGTTTGGCCAGTACCCGCTCCAGCTTTTGCCGTTGCAGGATGGGGCGCTCCTCGTTGAAGTTAACCTTGCCGCGAATATTCATGCTGAGCTTGGGTCTATCTTTGAGGGCTTGCGCCAGCTTGACCAGTTTCTCCTGCTGGGTGGGGGTGAGATCGGGATCCCCCGGCAGGAAGGGGAGTTCGTCCAGATCGTCGGTGCCATCGGCCAGCGAGGCGAGCAGGGAGAAGGGGGAGGTGATCGCCTTGCTCAGGGTGTTGCCCAGCACATCCCAGAAGATATTGCCGATGCTGAAGTCCGGTTGATCGAGATCCCCCTTCACCTTGAGGTTCATCTGTATTACCCCGTTGGCATCGCTCAGCAGGGCGATGGCCAGCCCCAGCGGCAGATCTTTGGCTTGCTCACTCTTGATCTTCTCGCCCAGCTGCAGCTTCTTGATGGTGATGTCGTTATCCCCCTCCAGCCGGTTGCCCTCCAGCTTGTAGTGCAGCTTCATGGAGAGCTGGCCCTTGTCGATGGCATAACCGGCATAGGTGCCCGAGTAGGGGGTAAAGGTGGTGAGCTCCAGATTGTGGAAGGCCACCGCGATGTCGAGGAGCGGGTTGGCGACCAGCAGGTTGGTGCCGCCGCGGATGGTCACCGGCGCATAGCGATCCACCTTGCCGTTGAAAGCGAGATCGGAGCGTTGCCCCGGAATATTGCTGATATGACGGCTCTGGCCGCCCAGCGAGGCGATATCGGCCACGAAATCCTGACTCAGGCTGCGATCGGCAAAGCGCAGGTTGCCCTGCTCGGTACGCAACTGGTCGATGGTGAAGCGAAAGTCGGGGCCCTTGCTGCCAGTGCTCGTCTTGCTGCCTGCAGCCGCTTGAGTGCTGTTGGTCGCCGCCGGTTGTGGCAACAGCAGTTGTTGCAGGTTGGTGGTGCCATCCTCGTGGATTTCAATGCGGGCGAAGGGTTTGTGCAGGGCTATCTCCTTGATCCGCATCTGCTGGCTGATGCCGTCGTACGTCAGACCGGTGAGAGCCAGGGTGTTGAACTCCAGCAGCCGCTGATTGTCTGCCCGATCGACCACCTTGAGCCCGTTGACATCGAGCCCCCCTTGCAGGGTCAGCTTGCTGAGATCCCCCTGGGCGCTGGTGGCGAGATCAAGTCGGGTCTTGCTGCTCAGCAGCCCGTTTTGCACCTTGATGCGCACCAGATCGGCCAGATAGGGTTGCGCCAGCGTCAGGGGCAGCCCCTGCTGGTTGATGTCGCCGCTCAGGGCGAAAGGGGTCAGGGTCAGTTGGCCATCAAAGGTGAGGGGACTGCTCTGGTTGAAGTGGGTGGCCAGAGTCAGTTTACTCGGTTGCTCTCCCTTGCTACTCAGTGGCCCCAGCGCCAGCTTGAGGCCGGAGAACTGGCGTGCCAGCGGTTTGCCGCTGCTCGATTCGGTAAGGGTGAGATCGCCCTTGTCGATGGCGATCTGCCTGATCTGCCACTGCCAGGGTGTGTCTGCCGCGTGTTTCTTGCCGTTACCGGCTGCCTTTGCTTGTTGTGCCGACTTGGGATCCGCACTTTTGGCTACCTCGTTTGCGGCGTTGGCCCCTTTAACGGGTTTGGCGGGGGCCTGTGCAATGAGCAGATCCGCCAGATCCAGCTCTTGCTGTGCGTTGAGGGTGGCCTTGAGCAGGGGTTGTTGCAGGGTCACCTTACCGATCTGCAGCGATTGTTTCTGGCCATCGACCGCCAATTCGCTCAGGGCCAGCTGGCTGAAGCGGGCAAACTCGTCGCCCTTGCGTTTTTTAAGCTGCCAGTTATCCAGCGTCAGCTTGCCTTTTGACAATTGCCACTGCACTTCTTGCTTGCCCTCTTTGAGCTGGTATTCCACCTCTGCATTGGCGTGGCCCTTGGCCAGATCCAGCTTGAGGTAGGGGGCCCAGAGCGGGGCAAAGGGTTTAAGCTCGACCTGCTTGAGGCTCACCTTGCCCTGACCCATACCGCTCATCACATCGAGCTTGCCGTGAGCGGCGAGGCTGCTGTTGCCGTTGATGGCGGCGCTCAGCTGATAGGCGGTCGGATGGTTTGCCTCGGTGCGCAGGTTATCGAGCTTAAGGGTCACTTTTTCCAGATTGAGGGGCGGCAGCCAGCCGGGTTCGCTCTCCTTGCGCTGATCCTGATAGCGCACATGCCCGTCAGTGACAGCGATGCTGGCGATGTCAACCAGCAGCGGGGTGCTCGTTGTCTCGGGCTCCGGGGAGGGCGCAGGAGCGAGCAGGGTGGCCAGCGCATCGGTCAGATTGAGTCGAACGTCCCCTGTTTTGTCGGCCAGCCATTGCAGCAGCACCACGGGTTTGGTCAGGGTGACGGCGGAAAGCACGACCCCTTTCTGCTGCCAACTGGCTTGCAGGTCGGGGCTGATAAAGAGCTGCTCAAAACGGATGATGGGCTGCTGTTTGGCATCGAGCAGGGCAGTCTTGCCGAGGGTGAGAGAAGGGTTGCGCAGTCCTACGTCAATCTCCCCCAGCGTCAGCTGCAGACCGTAATGCTCGGCCAGCCAGCCGGGCAGATAGCGCTGGATCAGACGAGGGGTCTGCCATAGCAGCAGGATGATCAGGATAAGAAACAGCAGGAAAGCGTAGGCAAGGTAGCGCAGCAAGCGGGGCTTGGGGGACGCGGGCTCGGTGGTGTTCATTTGGTGCACTCCCATTTGGTTCCCGCCATGGTACAGAAAAGCTGGATAGTAATCATGGGGTTGCGTGCTGTTGTACGCCGTACTTTGTCCAAAGGCGATCCAGTTCACCCTTTTGTTGCAGCGCTGCCAGCCACTGTTCCAGCTGGGCAGGGGTAATGGGGGCCGCGGGGTGGAGAATGGCGCGGTGCTGATAATGCTGATCCCATTTTTGCGAGATCAGCAGCTGTTCAGCGGTGCCGGGATGGGCCAGCAGATACTGGTTAAGGTAAGAGACGTTGATAATGGCCACCTCACCGCGCCCTTTGAGCAGGGCTTGCAGGGCACTGATGTTGTCCTTGACCAGGGTGATATTGAGCTTGCGCTGCAGGTAGACGGGATCGGCATTGAACTGGCCGACGCCGTAGTGATAGCCGGTCACCCCGATAAGGTGGTGCTGGGAGGGATCATCGAAAAAGTGTTGATCCCGGCCCGTTTTCCGCAGTGCCACATAGACTTCGCCACCGCCGAGAAAGGGGGCTGTCATCTTCAACTTGTCGGTTTGCCAGCCCCATTTGCTGTCTTCAAACAGCATCAGCGAGAAGCGGCCCAGATCGAGCGCCTTGTAGCGATTGGCGGCCGAGGTGGGCACAAAGATAAATTTCACCTCCTGCTGGATCTCGTTGAGCTGGTCGATGAGATCCAGGGTCAGCCCTTCATAGTGGGAATCGGAGAGCTTGACCACGAAGGGGGCATAGGGGTAACCGCCAACCTTGATGAGGGGATGGCTCCAGCCAGACAGGCTGAACAAGAGCAGAAACCAGCACCAATATTTCATGGGATCCCCAGGGCAATAGCTTGTTCCCAGATTCGGTTAATCTGCGCCGCTTTTCAAGCTGTTAAGGGAATTAACACAGCGCTGTTCCGCCGCCTCCAGTTCGGTCATCACCATCTGGATATCTTCCAGTTGCTGGAGCAGGGCGCCGCGCTTTTCCTCGATCAGCTGGATCATGGAGTGGAGCTGGGTTTTGCTCGAGCGGTCGGTGTCATACATCTCGAACAGCTCGCGGATCTCGGCCAGGCTAAACCCCAGCCGTTTGCCGCGCAGGGTCAACTTGAGCCGGATCTTGTCCCGGTGGTTGTAGATGCGGGTTTGCCCCTCCCGCAGCGGGGTGAGCAGCCCTTCGTCCTCGTAATAGCGGATAGTGCGCGGCGTGACATCGAACTCGTGAGCCAATTCCGAAATGCTGTAGGTGATCTCCTTGCCGGGCAGGGAACGGGACATGGTCATGACTCCTGTGGGTGGGCGAGTGGCTGGCAGAGGCGGGCACGCAGCCGCTCGGCATTGGCGTGCAGGGCCTGACCGACTCGCGAGCCGTTGGGGCGACCAAGCTGCTCGCTGACCCACTGGCCGGTGGCCGCCAGTTTGTCGAGATCCACCCCCGTCGTCATGCCAAGGCCATGCAGCAGGTAGACCACCTCCTCTGACGCCACATTGCCAGAGGCGCCCGGTGCATAGGGGCAGCCGCCAAGGCCCGCCACCGAGCAGTCGATGGTGCGAATACCACGCTCCAGCGCGGGTAGCAGGTTGGCCAGACCCTGGCCGTAGGTGTCGTGAAAATGGACCGCGAGTCGCCCTGCCGGGATCTCGTGCAGCACCGCATCCAGCATGGGCGCCACCGTGCCCGGGGTGCCGACGCCGATGGTGTCTCCCAGCGAAATTTCGTGGCAGCCTAGATCCAGCAGTTGCTCGGCCATGGCGGCGACCCGTTTCGGGCGGGTCGGGCCATCGAACGGGCAGGCGATGACGGTGGAGAGGTAACCGCGCACCTTGATGCCGAGGCTGCGCGCCTCCTGCACCAGCGGGGCGAAGCGCACCAGCGACTCCTCCACGCTGATGCCGATATTGGCGCGAGTAAAACCGTCGGAGCAGGCGGTGAAGAGGCCAATCTCGTCGGCGCGGGCGGCGATGGCGGCCTGCAAGCCTTGCAGATTGGGCACCAGGGCGCCGTAACGGGTCGATCCCTTGCGCGGCAGTGCCTGAAAAAGTGCTGCGGAGTCCGCCATCTGCGGTACCTTTTTGGCAGAGACAAAGGCGCCCACCTCGATGCGCTGCAGGCCGCTGTCGGCCAGTCGCTGGATCAGCTCCAGCCGCTGGATCAGTGCCAGCGGGCTGGCTTCATTTTGCAGGCCATCTCGCGGCCCCATCTCCACCAGACTGACCCTGTCGTCACGGACGTCCTGTGATCGGTTCATGGGTGATCCTCCTGTATGGCTATCTCTTCGGCAAAGCGTACCAGCACGGCCCCCTGGCTCACCTGCTCGCCCTGCTTGCACTGCAGGGCCTCAATTACCCCGTCTCGCTCTGCGCGCAACTGGTGCTCCATCTTCATCGCTTCCAACACCAGCAGGGGTTGCCCCTTGCTGACCGTTTGGCCGGGTTCGACCAGCACGGCCACCACGATGCCGTGCATGGGGGCGATGGCGCCCTGCGCCTTATCGTTTACCTGATCATGGTGGTGACTGTGTTGCTGATCATCGGCCGTGAAGCGGATGCGCTGGCCCGCCAAGGTCATGATGAAGGTTGCCTCCGAGCCTGCGACCGTCTGAATGGGGATCTGCTGCCAGCAGCCCCCCTGTTGCAGCCGGATATGGTCATCGCCTTTTTGGTAGCAACAGGTCTCCCCTTGCCACCCAAACTGACCGTCATGATCGTGAAGGGTCAATACCCGGCGCTCATCACCGATGCGCACCGCTGCCGTCCAGCAGCGATCCGGCCCCAGCCGAAATCCGCAGGCTTGCTGCCAGGGGGAGTTGCCCGCAGGACGGCTCGCCAGCCAGAGGGTCGCCAGCGGCCAGGCGAACTCAGGAATGGGTTGTGGTTCGGTGGGGATGGGCCACTGGGTATGGTGGCCCATGGCCAAGACGTCAGGCTCTTCACACAGGCGCAGCAGCAGCGGGCCGTTGTGCACCAGCGGGCCAAGATCCAGCGCAGCAAGCGCATCGGCCAGTTGGGCGAACGCCTCGGCGCGGCTCTGGCCGTGGGCGATCAGCTTGGCGATCATGGGATCGTAATAGGGGCTGACCTCATCACCAGAGGTAACGCCGGTGTCGATGCGCACGCCAACGGGCCAGTGGAGCCAGTGGATGGGGCCGCTGGCGGGCAGAAAACCGGCCGCCACATCCTCGGCGTAGAGGCGCGCCTCCACAGCATGGCCGCGCAGCACCACCTCATCCTGGGTGAGTGGCAGCGGCTTGCCTTCGGCCACGGCCAGCTGCCAGGCCACCAGATCTTGCCCGGTCACCGCTTCGGTGACCGGATGTTCTACCTGCAGCCGGGTGTTCATCTCCATAAAGAAGAACTCCTCCCCGCACAGCAGGAACTCGATGGTGCCCGCCCCCTGATAGTGGATGGCTTTGGCAGCGGCCACGGCTGCATCCCCCATGGCGCGCCGCAGAGCCGGAGGAATATCGGGGGCGGGCGCCTCTTCGATCACCTTCTGATGGCGTCGCTGCAAGGAGCAGTCCCTGTCCCCCAGATAGATGGCGTTGCCGAGGCTATCGGCAAAGACCTGTACCTCCACGTGACGAGCATGGGGCAGATAGCGCTCCAGCAGTACCCGATCGTCGCCAAAGGCGGCCTTGGCCTCCCGTTTGACTGCCGCCAGCGACTCGTCAAAGTCAGCCAGCTGATCGACCCGGCGCATCCCCTTGCCACCGCCGCCACTGGAGGCCTTGATAAGCAGCGGGAAGCCAATCTGGCTCGCCTGATCGCGTAAAAAGTCTGGCCGCTGATCCGTACCGTGATAGCCGGGCAACACAGGTACACCGGCGGCCTGCATCAGCGCCTTGGCGCCCGATTTGTCGCCCATGGCGAGAATGGCGGCGCCGCTTGGACCGACAAAGCGCAGGCCGCGCTGTTCGCAGGCGGTGGCAAAATCGCTGTTTTCTGACAGAAAGCCGTAACCGGGATGGATAGCATCGGCGCGCGTCTCTTTGGCAATCTTCAGCACCTTGCCGGTGTCCAGATAGCTCTCTCTGGCTGGTGCGGGCCCCAGATGCCAGGCCTCATCGGCCAGACGGGTGTGCATGGCATGGGCGTCGGCATCGGAGTAGAGGGCGATGGTGTGGATGCCGAGGCGTTTCGCCGTCTTGATGATGCGCACGGCAATTTCGCCGCGATTAGCGATCAGCAGGCGTCTAATCGAAGTGTGATGAGTCATTTTGGCTCCCTGTTGTTCAAGGCGCACAAGTACGAAGCGTGTTGATCCGCACTCCGGTTATATTCGCCGTGGTTGGCGATCAGCAGACCATTAATCGGGGTGTGATGGGTCATGTCTCATCCTTGAAACGGGGGCGCCAGGCGGGAGGGCGTTTGTCGAAGAAGGCTTGCATCCCCTCCTGAGCTTCGAGACCGACCCGCACCCGGGCGATAGTCTCGACGGTTTTCTCTTCATGCAGGCGGGAAGGGTGGGCCTCTATGGCCGCCAGCAGCCGTTTGGTCTCTTTCATCGCCTCCGGCCCGTTGCGGCACAGACGCAGGGCTTGCGCCCGCCCCTCCGCCAGCAGCTGATCCGGTTTGCAGAGTTGATGCGCCACATTGAGCCGACAGGCGGTGATGGCATCGAACGGCTCGGCACTGAGCATGTAGCGGCGCGCCTGACGCATCCCCATGGTGCGTACCACGTAGGGGCTGATCACCGCAGGCACCAGGCCCAGGCTCACCTCGGAGAGACAGAAGCGGGCATCGTCGCTGGCCAGCACCAGATCGCAGGCACAGATCAGCCCCAGCGCTCCGCCATAGGCTGCCCCTTGCACCAGCGCCAGCGTGGGGAAGGGGAGCTCGTCGAGGGTCTGCATCAGCCGCGCCAGTACTCGGGCGTCTTCGCGATTGTGCTCGAAATCGGTGTGGGCCAGATTGCGCATCCAGTTGAGATCGGCGCCCGCGCAAAAGTGTTTGCCCTCGGCCCGCAGCAGCAGGGCGTGAGGGCGTTCGGCGAGATCATGACCATGGAGATGGGCCAGATCATCGAGGCAGTCGAGCAGCCCCAGCATCAGGTCGGCATCAAAGGCGTTGTGGCGGGCCGGGCGCGACAGCACCAGCTCGGCCAGCGGGCCATGCCGTTCAAGCCGAAACGGGCCCTGTGTTGAAGAGCCAAGTGCTGAGGAAGTGAGTGGATCTGACATAGGTTTGCTCCTTACATCCGGAAGATGCCGTACTGCTCGGGTTCAATGCGGGCACCCTGACAGGCGGCCAGTGCCAGCGCCAGCACGGTGCGGCTCTGGGCCGGGTCGATGACGCCATCATCCCAGAGGCGGGCGCTGGCGTAGTAGGGGTGACCCTGGCGCTCATACTGCTCGATCACCGGGGCGCGGATGGTGGCCGCTTCCTGCTCGCTCAAGTACTTGCCCTCGGCAGCCAGTTTGTCCCGACGCACCTGCACCAGCACCCCGGCAGCCTGCTCGCCTCCCATGACAGAGATGCGGCTGTTGGGCCAGCTAAAGATAAAATCGGGTTCATAGGCGCGGCCGCACATACCGTAGTTGCCGGCACCAAAGCTGCCGCCGACGATGATCGTTACCTTGGGCACCCGGCTGCAAGCCACGGCGGTGACCAGTTTGGCGCCGTGTTTGGCGATCCCCTCTTTTTCTGCGCTACTCCCCACCATAAAGCCGGTGATGTTCTGCAAAAAGATCAGCGGGATAACGCGCCGGTTACAGAGCTGGATAAAGTGGGCGCCCTTCTGGGCACTGTCGCTGTGCAGCACACCGTTGTTGGCGAGGATCCCCACCTCCATGCCGCAAATGCGGGCAAAGCCGGTCACCAGGGTGGTGCCGAACAGCGCCTTGAATTCGTCAAAGTCAGAGCCATCCACCAGTCGGGCAATCAGCTCGCGCGCGTCGTAAGGGCGTTTGAGGCTGGTGCCCACCAGGCCGTAGAGATCCTCTATGGGGTAGCAGGGGGGCTCGTAGCCGGGGCTGCTCTCTACCGGCTCGTTCCCCAGGTGGGTCACCAGCATGCGGGCGATGGCAAGTGCATGGGCATCGTCACAGGCCATATGATCCGCCACCCCCGAGTGGGCGCAGTGCACCTCGGCGCCGCCCAGGGCCTCGGCACTGATCTCCTCACCGGTGGCAGCCTTGACCAGCGGTGGGCCCGCCAGAAAGATGGTGGCCTGTTCTCTGACCATGATCGACTCGTCCGCCATGGCGGGGACGTAGGCACCCCCGGCGGTACAGAGCCCCATTACGACCGCCAGCTGCGGAATGTTCTGGGCCGACATGCGGGCCTGGTTGTAGAAGATGCGACCAAAGTGATCCCGGTCGGGGAACACCTCATCCTGCATCGGCAGAAAGGCGCCGCCGGAATCCACCAGATAGAGGCAGGGGAGGCGCAGCCGCTCGGCGATGGCCTGGGCGCGCAGGTGTTTTTTTACCGTGAGCGGGTAGTAGGTGCCGCCTTTCACGGTGGCGTCGTTCACCACCAGCATGCAGAGTCTGCCCGAGACCCGGCCGATGCCGGTGATGATGCCGGCGGCGGGCACCGGCTCGTCATAGACCTGCCAGCCAGCCAGCGCCGACAGTTCGAGAAACGGGGAGCCCGGGTCCAGCAGCTGATTGATGCGCTCGCGGGGCAGCAGCTTGCCGCGGGCCTGATGGCGGGCGTTGTTGGCCGCGCCACCCCCTTGCGCGATCTCGGCAATGCGGGCATGGAGATCGTCGACCTGCCCCTGCATGGCGGCCCGATTGGCCGCATATTCCGGACTCGCCGTGTCGAGACGGGAGTGGATACGACTCATGGGTTATCCCCCATCAGCTCGCGACCGATCAGCCAGCGGCGGATCTCCGAGGTGCCGGCACCGATCTCGTAGAGCTTGGCGTCCCGCAGCAGCCGGCCGGTGGGGTATTCGTTGATGTAGCCGTTGCCGCCGAGCAGCTGGATGGCATCGAGCGCCATCTGGGTGGCGTTTTCTGCGGCAAACAGGATGGCGGCGGCGCAATCCTTGCGGCTGGTGCGGCCCTGATCGCAGGCGCTCGCCACCGAGTAGACCAGTGCCCGGCTGCTGGCGAGGTGGGTATACATGTCGGCGAGCTTGCCCTGCACCAGCTGGAACTCGCCGATGGCCTGGCCGAACTGCTTGCGCTCGCGCACATAGGGCAGCACCACGTCCATGCAGGCCTGCATGATGCCAAGGGGGCCCGCCGCCAGTACTACCCGCTCGTAATCGAGCCCGCTCATCAGAACCTTGACCCCGCCGTGCAAGGTGCCCAGCAGGTTTTCCTGCGGCACCTGACAGTTGTCGAACACCAGCTCGCAGGTGCTGGAGCCGCGCATCCCCAGCTTGTCGAGCTTCTGGGCGGTAGTGAAACCGGGAGTGCCTGCCTCGACGATAAAGGCAGAAATCCCTTTGGGGCCAGCACTGGCATCTGTTTTGGCATAGATGACGAAGGTGTCGGCATCCGGGCCGTTGGTGATCCACATCTTGTTGCCATTGAGCACGAAGTGATCGCCCTCGCGTACGGCAGTCAGGCGCATGCTGACCACGTCGGATCCCGCGCCCGGCTCGCTCATGGCCAGCGCCCCCACATGCTCGCCGCTCACCAGCGCGGGCAGGTAGCGCGCTTTCTGCTCCGCCGAGCCGTGGCGGTGGATCTGGTTGATGCAGAGGTTGGAGTGGGCGCCGTAGGAGAGGCCGACCGAGGCACTGGCGCGGCTCACCTGCTCCATCACCAGCACGTGGGCCAGATAGCCGAGGTTCACCCCGTCATACTCCTCTGCCACTGTGATGCCGTGCAGCCCCAGCTCACCCATCCGGGGCCAGAGATCACGGGGGAAGGCGTTGCTCTGATCGATCTCGCTGGCGCGCGGGGCGATCACTTTCTGGCAGAAAGCCGCAACCTGTTCGGTCAGGGCATTCAGGGTCTCATCCATCTGCATCCATGCTCTCCTTGCGGATATGACAGTCGGGTAGGAAGGTTGGTTCGACCGGCTGACTCGGCGTTACGGCTGGCAGTGGTCGATCCATTTTTGTACTTCACTTCTGTCTTAAGTTTACGTTAGCGTAAACGTAAATCAATTGTTAATCTGTTGTGTGTCGATAGAGAGGTGGTCGTGAGAGTGTCATCAGCTACCACCACAACAGCGCCATAGTGGCAGATCCGAATGACCAGTGTTTGGGCGCCGCGTCATAAAGCACTAACTCAGGAAAATAAGCGCGGGGCAACAAGGGAGCGAACGACAAGATGGATTTTACCCTGACCGATGATCAACAGGCGTATGTGGAGGCGGCCGCCGCCTTTGCCGACGATGCGCTCAAACCCCATGCCGCGCGCTGGGATAAAGAACACGAGTTTCCGATCCCCACCATCAAGCAGGCGGCCGAACTCGGGTTTTGCGGTCTCTATACCCCGGAGCAGTTTGGCGGATTGGGGCTGCCTCGCCTCGATGCGAGCCTCATCTTCGAGCGCCTCGCCATGGGTTGCACTTCTACTACGGCGTATCTGACCATCCACAACATGGTGAGCTGGATGCTGGGCAGCTGGTTGCCCAGGGAGGTCGCCGAGCAGTGGGTGCCCAAACTGGCCAGCGGCGAGCTGCTGGGCTCCTATTGCCTTACCGAGCCGGGTGCGGGCTCCGATGCTGCGGCACTCAAGACCCGAGCAATTCGCGAGGGTGACAGCTATCTCATTGAGGGAACCAAGGTCTTTATCTCGGGGGCGGGCAGCACCGATGTGCTGGTGGTGATGGCCCGCACCGGTGGTGAAGGTGCGAAAGGGATCTCTGCCTTTATGGTACCGGCAGATACCCTCGGCGTGAGTTATGGCAAGGCAGAAGAGAAGCTGGGCTGGAACAGTCAGCCGACCCGGGAAGTGGCGTTTAACGGGGCGCGTATTCCCGCCAGCTACCGGCTGGGTGAAGAGGGGGAAGGGTTTAAATTCGCCATGCAGGCCCTCGATGGGGGGCGCATCAATATCGCCACCTGTTCGGTGGGCACCGCCCAGCAGGCGCTGGATGATGCGCTGGCCTATGTGCAGCAGCGTCAGCAATTTGGTCGCCCGATCAGCGAATTCCAGAGTGTGCAGTTTCGCCTGGCCGACATGGCGACCGAACTGGCGGCGGCTCGCCTGATGGTACGTCAGGCCGCCGACAAGCTGGATCGCGGGGCACCGGACAAGAGTGCCTGGTGTGCCATGGCCAAGCGTTTTGCCACCGATGTGGGTTATCGGGTCTGCGATGAGGCTCTGCAACTCTTTGGCGGCTATGGTTATATCCGCGAGTATCCGCTCGAGCGCTATCTGCGCGATACACGGGTACACCGCATTCTGGAGGGCACCAACGAGGTGATGCGACTCATCATCGCGCGTCGCCTGCTGGCCGACCCCGGCTTGTCGCTGGGTTAACCGGTGGTCGCAGCAAGGGTGTGTCTCCTGCCACCCGATTTGCGCCATGCCATGCCGGTTTCGGCTTTGTGAGCCAGCCACAGGTTGGTGTCATTCAAGCCTGTCATCATGGCTGCAGCTTCATCGACAAGGACAATGTTATGACAAGGATCAGACTCGAATATCATGGCCACGTTGCCTATATCACCCTCGACCATCCCCCTGCCAATACCTGGACCCTCGCCAGCCTGCAGGCTTTTTTGCAGATGATGGTGGAGCTCGACAGCCGCCCCGACGTGGTGGCGCTGGTGATCCGCGGCGCGGGCGACAAATTCTTCTGCGCCGGTGCTGACCTCAATATGTTTGTCGAGGGGGATCTCGAGCGGGCTCGTCAGGTGGTCGACGCCTTTGGCAAGGCCTTCGAGGCGCTGACCCGTTTTCACGGCGTCAGCATCGCCGCCATCAATGGCTATGCCATGGGAGGCGGGCTGGAAGTGGCGCTGGCCTGTGATATCCGCATCGCCGAGCAGCAGGCGCTGCTGGGACTACCGGAGGCATCGGTAGGCTTGCTCCCCTGTGCCGGTGGCACCCAGCGTCTGACCGAGCTGGTGGGGCCAGGCTGGGCCAAACGGATGATCCTCTGCGGCGAGAAGGTGAGTGCCTCGCTGGCCTACGAGATGGGGCTGGTGGAGGAGGTGGTGAAAACCGGTCAGGCATGGGAGGCGGCGCACCAGATGGCCCATCTGGTGGAGCGCCAGAGCCCGAGCGCCCTGCGCGCCTGCAAGACCCTGATCAATCAGGGCCGCAGCGGCCCTCGGGATGCGGCCCTGCCCCTTGAACAGGCGCTGTTTCTCGATCTTTTTACCGATGCCAACCAGCGTGAAGGGGTGGCCGCCTTTCTGGAGAAACGCTCACCACGCTGGCAATATGGCCCAACAGAATAAATCCATACGGAGCCGTTTATGAGTGAGCCGGTCAAGGTTAGCTGTTATCCCACCGAAGATGGTCATCAGATCGGGGTGTTGACCCTCGACAGCCCTGCGTCTCTCAACGCATTGAGCCTGCCGATGATCCAGATCCTGCAACAGACGCTGACCCGTTGGGAGCAGGATCCCGCCATCGTCTGTGTGCTGCTGCAGGGGGCGGGTGAGAAGGCGTTCTGTGCCGGTGGCGATATTCGCTCCTTCTATTACCGCAAGCAGGAGGCGAGCGAGGCGGAACTGTTTGGCTATGCCCGCGACTTTTTCGAGCAGGAGTACCGGCTCGACCACCACATCCACAGTTATCGCAAGCCCCTGATCTGCGTGGCGGACGGTATCTGCATGGGGGGCGGCATTGGCCTGTTTGCCGGAGCCGATTTTCGGGTGGTGACCGAAAGAAGCCTGTTCGCCATGCCGGAGGTGACCATCGGCCTCTACCCCGACGTGGGGGCAAGCTGGTTTTTAAGCCGGATGCCGGGGCGACTCGGGCTCTGGCTCGGTCTGACTGGCGCCCGCTTCAACGGGAGTGATGCCATCGGTCTTGGGCTGGCGGATCACGCCATCGCCAGTGGCGAGCGCAGTGCGCTGCTGTCACACCTCGCCGTACTCGACTGGACTGGCAGTGGTGATCCCCGTGAGCAGATCGATCTGCTGTTCAGAGGGTTACATGGTGAGGTGGCGGCCCGCTTGCCTGCGTCTGTGCTGTTACCCCATCAACAGAGGATCGATACCCTGCTGGCGGGGCGCACGTTGCAAGGGGTATTGGCGCGGCTGTTCGATGCCCAGTTCGATGAACATGAAGCTGTGCTCCAGCAGGCGCAGCAGATTTGCCGCACCGGCAGCCCCATCAGCCGCGCCATTTTGTGGCGCCAATATTGGCAGGCTCGCCGCAACTCCCTGGCCGAGGTATTTGCCGAGGAGCTGACCCTCTCGGTCAACTGCGTGCTCAAGGGCGATTTTGTGGAAGGGGTGCGAGCACTGCTGATCGACAAGGATAAAGATCCCCGCTGGCAGCAGCTACCACCGGAGGGGGAGTGGCTGGACGAGTTCTACCGCTGGCCGCAGGGGAGCAATCCGTTGGCCTGCAAGGAATAACAGGTTGGCAACCGGCGGACACCGCCATCAGCAACGCAAGGAGCAAGCGGGATGACAAGGATAGGATTTATCGGGCTCGGCAACATGGGGGGCCCCATGGCGGCCAATCTGGCCAAGGCCGGGCATACGGTGCAGGTATTTGATCTGGTTGCCGAAAACATTGATCGTGCCATTGCTGCTGGCTGCATCGCCGCGGGGGATGCCCGCGAGGCGCTGACCGGCTGCGAGGTGGTGATCAGCATGCTGCCTGCGGGGGAGCATGTGCGCGCCCTCTGGCAGGGCGAGAGCGCCGGTGAGCGAGGCGGGCAGGATCTGCTGGCTGCCCTGCCGGTTGGCGCACTGGTGATCGACTGCTCCACCATCGATGTCGATTCTGCCCGTCAGGTCGGGGAGGCGGCCCGCGCGCGTGGTTTGCGCTTTATCGACGCTCCCGTGTCGGGTGGTGTTAGCGGTGCTGCCGCCGGGACGCTCACCTTTATCGTCGGCGGCGATAGGGCGGATTTCGAGGCAGCAAAACCTCTGCTCGCCTGTATGGGGCAGAACCTGTTTCACGCCGGGGCGCTGGGGGCAGGGCAGATCGCCAAGATGTGCAACAATATGCTGCTTGCGATCCACATGGCGGGCACCGCCGAGGCGTTGGCCCTCGGGGTGAAGGAGGGGCTGGATCCCGCCGTGCTCTCCACCATCATGGGCAAGAGCTCGGGCAACAACTGGAGTCTGGAGCGCTACAACCCCTGGCCCGGGGTGATGGAGAATGTGCCCGCCGCCCGCAACTATCAGGGGGGCTTTATGACCCGCCTGATGGTGAAAGATTTGGGGCTGGCCATGGCGCTGGCCGAGCATGGCCACAGTGCGGTGCCCATGGGGGCGCTGGCGCGCAACCTGTTCAACCTGCATGCCGCCCAGGGGCAGGGGAGTCGGGATTTCTCCAGCATTGTCGAACTCTATCTGGATAAACAGGATCCCGCCTGACGGGCCACCTTTCTTCAAAGCATCTCCCCTCGACCTGCTACAAGGAGCATTGATGGATATCAAACAACGGGTTATCGCCATTACCGGCGCCGGACGAGGGTTGGGGCGCGCCATCGCTCTTGCCCTGGGCGCACAGGGGGCGACGCTGGCGCTGCTCGACATCAATCGAGCCGATCTGGAGGCGACCGCCGCCATGGTGCGCAGTCAGAATGATCAGTGCGATCAAGATAGCCAGTGCGAGCTGTTTGTCTGCAATGTGGCGAGCGAAGTCGAGGTTGAGTCGGTTTTTGCCGCCATCAAGGGGCGCTTTGGCGTGCTGCACGGCCTCATCAACTGCGCTGGCATTCTGCGCGACGGCATGCTGATCAAGGTGAAAGAGGGTGAGTTGGTGGAGAAGATGACGCTGGCCCAGTGGCAGAGCGTGATTGACGTCAACCTCACCGGAACCTTCCTCTGCGGTCGCGAAGGGGCGGCGCTGATGGCGCAAGGGGGGCAGGGGGGCGTTATCATCAACATCTCCTCCATCGCCCGCGCCGGCAATATCGGCCAGAGCAACTATGCCGCCAGCAAGGCGGGGGTTGCCTCGCTGGTGGTGACCTGGGCGCGGGAGCTGGCGCGCCACGGTATTCGGGTGATGGGGATCGCCCCCGGGGTGTTTGCCACCGACATGACGGCGGTGATGAAGCCGGAGGCGATGGCGCGGATGCAGCAGGCCATTCCGGTCGGCACCCTTGGCGAGGCGCAACAGCTGGCCGAGACGGTGAGCTTTATTTTTGCCAACGACTATCTGTCGGGACGGATGATAGAACTGGATGGCGGTTTGCGTTTATAGAGATTTACACCATGGGCCCCGGTGTTTTCACCGGGGCTTTTTTATGCAGATTATTTATACAGTAAGGGGCTGAATGGGGATGCATGGGGACCATGCGAGTCAGGTCACGTTGGCAGAAAAATGAGAAATATCAACGGGTCTTGGTTAATTTGAGCCAGCTCACAGGCCATATGGGTCAGTGCTGTAAAATTGCGCGCGGTCAAGGCGGTGCATGATTGACGGGACGAGGGATTGCGGTCGGAATAGTCATGCAATATAGTTGCCGCCTTTTTCACGGGGTCAGGATTTCTAGCCCCTCCCATATTGCGCGCAGTATGAATACGGACGCTCTGCCGCCGCCTAAATAAACAGGATTGAGATGGACAAGAAACTAGGGCTGGGCGCCCTCATTTCGCTGGTGATCGGCTCTATGGTCGGCGCCGGGGTCTTCAGTCTGCCACAAAACATTGCAGCGCATGCCAGTGCCGGGGCGGTCGCCCTGGGTTGGGCCATCACCGGCCTTGGCATGATCTGTCTCGCACTGGTTTACCAGAACCTCTCCATGCGCCGCCCTGATCTCGATGGTGGTATCTTCAGCTATGCCAAAGCCGGTTTCGGCGATTTCATTGGTTTCAACGCCGCCTGGGGTTACTGGCTCTGCCAACTGCTGGCCAACGTCTCCTACGCCATCGTGGTGTTCAGCGCCCTGAGCTACTTCTTCGATACGCCGGACAATGTCATCTTCGGCGATGGCAATACCCCGGTCGCCATCACTCTCGCGTCTATTCTGATCTGGTCGGTGCATGCGCTGGTGCTGCGCGGGGTGCAGGTCGCTGCACTGGTGAACATCGTCACCACCATCGCCAAGATGGTGCCGCTTATCGTCTTCTGCGTCGCGATCCTGCTGGCCTTCAACATGGATACCTTCACCCTGGATATCTGGGGCCAGAACAACATGGAGCTGGGCTCCGTGATGGATCAGGTCAAGTCCACCATGAAGGTGACCCTCTGGGTCTTTATCGGGATTGAAGGGGCCGTGGTGGTCTCCGCCCGTGCTCGTCATCGCAAGGATGTGGGCCGCGCTACCGTGCTGGCGCTGCTCGGCGCCCTGACGCTCTATGTGATGGTGACCCTGTTCTCGCTGGGGGTCATGAGTCAGCCACAACTGGCGGCGCTCAAGAACCCCTCAACCGCCATGATCCTCGAAGCCGTGGTCGGCCCCTGGGGGGCCTGGCTTATCAACATCGGTCTGGTAGTGTCGGTGATGGGCGCCTTGCTGAGCTGGACCGTGCTGGCAGCGGAAGTGCCTTACATCGCAGGCAAGACCGGCGTGTTCCCGGGCTGGTTTGCCAAGGAGAACAAGAACGGCTCGCCACAGGTGTCGCTGTGGTGCTCCACCTGTCTGGTGCAGACTTTCCTCATCATCATCTACTTCCAGAACAGCACCTATCTGGCGCTGGTCAACATCGCCACCTCGGCGGCGCTGGTGCCTTACGTCTTCTCGGGCGCTTATGGCCTGAAGCTGGCACTGAAAGGGGAGACCTATGAGGGTCAACCCCATCAGCGCAAGCGTGATCTGCTATTGGCCCTGCTGGCAACCGTCTACGGCTGTTGGCTGGTCTATGCTGCCGGTGCCGAGTACCTGCTGCTGGTGGCGCTGCTCTATAGCCCGGGCATCTTCATCTACTGGAAGGCGCGTCAGCATCACGGTCTGCGCGGCCTTAACCGGCTGGAGCAGGGAATGACGGCGGCCCTGCTCGGCTGTGCCGTACTGGCCTTCTACAAGGTGATGGACGGTACCATTCCACTGCACTAACCGGCACAATGAAGAGATGGCCCTCGCGCCATCTCTTTTTTTTCATGCTGATATTGATCTGTTATCTGGCCAGTTTGGCCATTTTCCGTTTAAGACAGGAATTTTTATGCTGTATATGGGTTACCTCCTGCTGGGGGCATTCGCCGGGATGCTGGCGGGACTGTTCGGGATCGGCGGCGGTCTCATCATTGTGCCCGTGCTGGTCATGACCTTTCACGCCCAGGGCGTCGACCCGGACATCATCACCCATCTGGCCCTCGGCACCTCGCTGCCCACCATGATCTTCACCGGTTTCAGCTCGCTGCGAGCCCATCAGGAGGCGGGCGCCGTCGACTGGGTGATGATCCGCCGACTCGGCGCCGGCATGCTGATCGGCGGTTGGCTTGGCGGCATGACTGCCAATCTGCTCAGTACCAGCACCCTCAATATCATCATCGGCTGTTTCGCCTGGAGCATGGCGTTGCAGATGGGGCTCAACCTCAAACCCAAGGCGGAGCGTCATATGCCAGGGCCGCTCGGCACAGGCATCGCCGGTACCCTTATCGGCTGGATGTCCGCGTTGTTTGGCATTGGCGGTGGCTCGCTCACCGTCCCTTACCTGAGCTGGAACTCGGTACCGATGCGCAATGCGGTGGCGGCCTCTGCGGCCTGCAGCATGCCCATCGCGTTGGCGGGCAGCCTGAGCTACCTCTATGCGGGTTGGGATCATGCCGATCTGCCCGAGTGGAGTGTTGGCTACATCTATCTGCCCGCCCTGCTGGGCATTGTGCTGACCAGTACCCAGTTCGCCCGCATTGGCGCCAAGCTGGCACACCGCCTGTCACCAAAACGCCTCAAGCAGGCATTTGCCCTGCTGATGCTGCTGGTGGGGGCGAAATTTATGCTGTTTAGCTGATTCATTCGGCAGATTGTTGAAAAATAAGGCAAACGATCTGTTGGAGGGTAGAAAGCCGTTGCATTGAACGCCCAGTTTGCCTATTCTCCTCGCCGGTGGTCCTATTGGTCCTCTCGCATTGATAACCCGTCGACCTGGTCAGGACCGGAAGGTAGCAGCCAAGGCGGGGGACTCGAGTGCCGGGATGTGGCTGGTAGGGCCACCACTTGTTTTTGGAAATCAATAAGTTAGCTTCCTAAAGCCCTTGGTCATCCACTTTGTGTGGACGACGAGGAGCTCATCGATGAATCTCTGGCTCAGTCCCCACGGCATCTGGTATTACCGGAAAGTCACCACGCTCCCCTGTGGTCGTCGTAAAGAGATCAAAAAATCCCTGCATACCCGAGACAAGCTGACGGCTCGTGCAGCTGTTGCGAAACTGCTTGCCTGCGTGCGTTCCAGACCCAAGCCCATTCAGTTGCCTGCAGACGTCAATGTTGCCCCACATGAGCAATCAGTAGCCCAGCCGATGACTCCGGCGGCCAAACCGCTTGCTCCGCTGTTGTCGGTCTTGAGTGACCGCTATCTGAAAGAGAAGGCCCTCTCCTGGGCACCGAAAGAGCTCAGCAACCAGAAGAACTACATCGGCTGCTTCATCAAGGCGCTGGGTGATAGACCGGCTGCTGACTATGCGAAAGCGGATGTGGTCAAGTTCAAGGAGGACCTGCTGAACTCCGGCAAGAGTCCGACCACCATCAACAAGTATCTGCAGAAGCTCTCTCTGCTGTTTAACTGGCTGGCTAACCATCAGGATGGGGTCATCAACCATTTCGCCGGATTGAAGCTACAGCGAGCCAAAGAGGTGAACTCACGAAGTGGGTACACAGCGGAAGAACGTCGCAAGTTTATCGGGTGGGCTAAGCAGCAAGAGCCCCACCGTAGGTGGATTGCTCTGCTGGGGCTGTTCACCGGGGCTCGTGCCAATGAGATCTGCCAGTTGTACGCAGATGATGTGCAGCAGGTTGACGGTATATGGTGCCTGAATATTCGCAGTGGACGGCCAGACCAGAAACTCAAGACGGCCAACAGTGCTCGTCTCGTTCCTATCCATCGACACCTCATCCAGAGCGGTTTCATCGAGTTTGTGAAGGAGAGGATAGGGGGACGCCTCTTCCCTGAACTGCCACATCGCCAGGATGGATACAGCCACCTGTGGGGGCAGTGGTTTAGTCGCCATCGCCCCGTCGACAAGGACTTCCACAGCCTGCGGCATACCGTGGGGACAACACTCAAAGGTCACGGAGTGCCATTGCAGTATGCGGCGGCGATCTTGGGCCACACCAACGGGGCGATCAGCTATGACCGATATGGAGGGGATGTCTCGCTGGAGAAGCTCAAAGAGGTGATAGAGGCGGCCCTTTCATCCTTTGCTGATGCCGGATAAAGGGAGGGATGGGTCTGCCGAGATGCTGAAATTTTGGCATTTTTAAGAACTTTTTCTACGAGATTTCATACAGGAAAAGTTCTATAAAATGCTGAAATTTCGGCAGATTGACTGCTTGGTTTGGGCCCTTTGCTTTTGTTGGCGGGGAAAGCAGGGAAATCAAAAACGGCAGAGGGGCCCGCAGGCCCCCCATTCGTTACACTGTGTAGTTAGCTCCTGTTTCCGGCTGCTCCCTACGGACTGAGACCGTCATGTCAGCCATCTCGCTATCGAGCAGGGTCAACCCGATGATGGTGTCCTTGCTGTTATAGCGGGGGATCAGATAGCCCTTTTCTAGCAGCTTCTTCTTGAGGGCCAGCTTCTTCATGGCCCATTCACCGTTCTGCTGTGCCCATCGGCTGTAGACCGCGTAGACCTCGCTCATGGGCACTTTGGCCCCTGCTCTGGCCTGGGTGCACTCTTCAAGGAAGCAGCCAACCATATCTGACTCGGCACGGTAGGTCTCGACATCCTGCTTGAGACGAGCAGGAATCGATGCCTTGAGCCTCTGCTCTTGCCACATCTGGCAGCCCTGGATGGCCCAGTTCAGAATGCCGGGCATCTCGGCCCGCAGCTTCTCCATCAGCATCGGGTCCAACTGTGCCTTCGTGAAGGAGGCATTGAAGGGCAACATCATCATCCGACGCCACATACCTGGGCTGGTATCCCGGATCTCCGGCTTGTGGTTGCCCACCATCACCAGTGAGAAGCGAGGACGAAACTCCATCTCGGTCTTGGCGTAGGGTGCCCGAGCGACGATGATGTCGTCTCCCGTCATAGCCTTCACCAGGTTCTCATCCATGCGAGACCCTTCCGGCAGCTCGTTGGCGACCACCAGGCGGGCATCCACCAGCTTGGTCAGGGACGGGTTTGGTCCTGTGTTGCCATTGCGGTTGAACAACAGGACGTTACTGCTGATCTGCCGGCTGAACTCCCCCAGCAACTGCTGGATGACGGACATGAAGGTACTCTTGCCGTTGCAGCCGCCCCCGTGGAGGAAGAACAACAACTGCTCGTCAGTCCGGCCAGTGATCCAGTAACCCACGCAACGTTGCAGGAAGGCGGCGTACTCGACATCCCCGCGGGTGATTTCGCTGATGAACTGCTCCCATCGTGGGCAAGTAGCTGCCGGGTCATATGCCACAGGGCTATGGTGGGTCATCATGAATGCCCGTCTCGGTGCCAACAGGCGACCCGACTTCAGGTCGATGACACCATTGGCCGTGCCCAACAGCATCGGGTTGGCGTTCAGCTCGTGCAGTCTTGCCGTCATCATCGGCTTGGCCAGCTCCAGCATGTTCTGAATGCCTGCTCGGTTAAGGCTGCTAGAACCGTGTCTGAGCACTGCATAGGCCCAAGACAGCTCCTCTTTCTTGCACGCCTGCTTGATCAACATCTGTCCGATTTCCTGGATCTCTTTGCCCACGGTTTGAGCAAGGATCATGGGCGTCAAGTCATTCTGGGTCCAGTGCGTACCATCGAAGTGGATGAAGCCACCTAACTCAGGGACGAACTTCAGGTTATGCCCGTGCATCTGCACGAACCGTTCGGCGTTGGCCGAATCGTTGAGCTCGTTTTCAAAGATGGCAGTACGTGGCATGACCTTGACGACTTCCGGCTGCTGATCATCGTCCTGAAAGGCTTCAGCTTCAGCTTCGGCCTCAGCCACAGGCTCAACCAGGGTGAATGCCGCCACCAGTTCGGTCAGAGGCAAGGGGTTGTCGCCATGCAGGTATTCGTCGATGTCCTTGACGCTATCCGGCAGCTTTACTTGGGTCAGTTTGAGACCGAGTTGGGCCACCTTTGAGCGGTACTTGTCGCCCGCGTCATCAGTGTCGAAGAAGGTGACAACATCACTGTCAGCCAGCTCACGCCCCAGCCACTCTAACTGTGTCTGTGACAGCGTGCCAATGGTAGCCAGCACAGGGCCCGGCCAACCTGTATCCACCAGCGACAGGCGGTCATTTTCCCCCTCTACCAGGGCAACAGGGCCGGTGGCATTCAGGCTCTCTTCTCCGTAGAACTGCACCCCGTTAAGCCAACAGGCGCTCGGCAGTTGGTACTGGTGCTGCTTGCTCGGGTCCTTGAAGGTGAAGCGGCTGACTTGTCCGTTGCGGTCGAAGTGCGGGAACACATAGACGCCACTCGGGAAGAAGTCGCGAAGCTGGTCAGGTGCATCCTTGCGAGGCTTGACCAGACCGGAGGCCAGCCGCTCCTCTTGGCTGAACCCTGCATCCTTCAGTGCCTTGTTCAGGCCACCGGAGAAGCCGATATCCAACCCCACCAACACCTCCTCAGAGTGGCCACGCCGCTCCATCAGTTCGTCTACATCCAGACGGGACTGATAGTGACTAGCTGCGAGATTGAAGAGTTCTTGCAGGCGAGCAGGTGGGGCCGTGTAGATCGGCTGCTCCAGCTTCACCACTTTGCGAACGGTCGGGGTGACTGCCAGTTCTCCCAGCAGGAGCAGACGAGCAGCATCAGATACCTTGTCGGCTTGACCGCACTTGACGATCAGATCGAACACGTCGCCTCTTTCCTCGCAACTGAAGCAGTGGAAGCTATCGTCGTCAGGGTAGAGGGTGAAGCAATCATTATGGCCGCACAGTGGGCAACTGGCATCATCCAGTCGATAGGTGTTGGAGCCGACTTTCTTGACGTCTTGCCCGGTCAGGGCCGAGGCGACATCCATAATGGGGAACTGCTCTTTGATGGCAGCAAAGTCGATAGTCAGGGAGTGGCCAGCATCGGCCAGGGCAAATTCAAGGTCAAATTGAGTGGATTGAGACATGGTGTCTCTCCTCTTAGAGGACCGCTGCTGTGGAACTAAAATTAGGTTGTGTGTGTTCCAAGCGGCGGTAATCAGGTCGGGTAACAGCGCCCCCCGTGGGCCTATGGCGTGAGCCAAGGTGCGATGTGCGGGGGCGTCTGCCCGCCGACAACCCCGACTATACGGATCGGCAGAAGCAATACAACCCCTCTTTTTTCCTCCCCAAGGTCCCATTTCGAGTTTTCGTTGTGAACAACGCAAAAACGGCTATTCATGAAATATTCTAATGATTGACAACAGGTGATGTAGTGACATCCCTTACTAAGTTGATAGCTGCCCTCCGCCCCGCCAAATAGGTGGGATATGAGGTCTGCCGATCTGCTGAAATTTTGGCAGATTTAAGAACTTTTTCTACGAAGTCTCACACAGAAAAAGTTCTATAAAATGCTGAAATTTCCGCAGATTGAGCACCCTAATTGGCCCTTTTGCCCTTGTTGGTGGGCCAAACGGGAAAATCAAAAACGGCAGATTTACGCAGCCTGCTCCGAGGCCACGACTGGAGGCCAGATGCTGTGATAGGATCACGCTATTTCGAGCGTCCCACGGGGTTTCCATGACAACCAATATCTCCTCCCTTGCCAATCTCATCTGGTCGGTGGCTGACCTCCTGCGAGGTGATTTCAAACAGTCCCAGTATGGCCGCATCATCCTGCCCTTCACCGTGTTACGTCGTCTTGAGTGCGTGCTGGCCCCGACCCGTGACAAGGTGCTGGCCACCGCCGAGAGCACCAAGGCCATGCCCGAGCTGGCCCGCCATAAGTTGTTGCTGAATGCCGCCGGGCAGAGCTTCTACAACACCGCCAAGCTCACCTTGGATAACCTTGGCGAGAAGCAGATTGGCGACAACCTGGATGCCTATGTGCGGGGCTTTTCCCGTGAGGCATTCGAGGTGTTCGAGCACTTCAACTTCGCCGCCAGCATCGATCTGCTGGAAGATGCCGACCTGCTTTACAAGGTGGTTCGCAACTTCGCCAACGTCGATCTCTCCCCCGAGACCGTAGACAACTACCACATGGGTCTGGTGTTCGAGGAGCTGATCCGCAAATTTGCTGAAAGCTCCAACGAGACCGCCGGTGAGCACTTCACCCCCCGTGACATCGTGCGGCTGACCACCTCGCTGGTGTTTGCGGCCGATGACGAGGCCCTGACGACGGCAGGGGTGGTGCGGACCATCTATGACCCCACCGCCGGCACCGGCGGCTTCCTCTCCTGCGGCATGGAGTATCTGCACGAGCTGAACCCGGCGGCACGTCTCGCAACCTTTGGCCAGGAGCTCAACCCCGAGTCCTTTGCCATCTGCAAGGCCGACATGCTGATCAAGGGGCAGGACATCAGCAACATCAAGCTGGGCAATACCCTCTCCGACGACCAGTTGCCGCTGGAGAAGTTCGACTACTGCCTCTCCAACCCACCATTCGGAGTGGACTGGAAGAAGGTCGAGAAGCAAGTGCGGGACGAACACCTGCTAAAGGGCCACAGCGGCCGCTTTGGGGCGGGTCTGCCCCGTGTTTCTGATGGCTCACTCTTGTTCCTGCAACATCTTATCGCCAAGATGAAGCCGGAGGGTGCCCGGATCGGCATCATCCTCAACGGCTCCCCGCTCTTTACCGGTGGGGCAGGTAGCGGCGAGAGCGAGATCCGCCGCTACATCCTGGAACACGACCTGCTCGATACCCTGGTGGCCCTGCCCACCGACATGTTCTACAACACCGGTATCGCCACCTATATCTGGGTGCTGTCGAACCACAAACCGGCCGAGCGTAAGGGCAAGGTGCTGCTGATCAACGCCAGCGACATGCACAGCCCAATGAGAAAATCCTTGGGCTCCAAGCGTAAGCAATTGAGCGACGAGGCCATTGAGCAAATCGTCCGCCTCGCCAGCCGTTTCGAGGCGAGCCCGATCGCCAAGATCTTCCCCACCACCGCCTTCGGTTATCGCCGTATCACGGTAGAGCGGCCGCTGAAACTGGCGTTCTATCCGCAGGATGCCGAGCGGCTCGCTAGCCTCACTGCCGATAAGGGTTGGGCCAAGCTCGATGGCACCCTGCAGTCTGCCATTCTCACTGCCTTGGGCCAGTTCGCTGAGGCCAAGTTGCTCTCTCGCGACAAATTCAAAAAGCAACTGATCAAGCTGCTAGGTGAGGTCAAGCTACCCGCCCCGGCCTTCAAGCTGCTGGTGAACCATCTGGCTGAGCAGGACGACGCCGCCGAAGTGTGTAAAACCAAGGGCGAGCAGGAGGCTAATGCGGATCTGCGGGATAACGAGAATGTGCCGTTGGGGGAGGATATCAATGACTACCTCAAGCGGGAGGTGCTGCCCCATGTGCCGGATGCCTGGATCGACACCAGTAAAACCGACCCGCTCGATGGTCAAGTGGGCATCGTGGGCTACGAGATCCCCTTTAACCGCCACTTCTACCAGTACCAGCCGCCCCGGGAGCTGGCAGCGATTGATGCTGATCTCGATGCGGTCGCCAAGGAGATTATGCAACTGCTGGCGGAGGTGTATTCATGAGCGAAGCAGTGACTACCCGACAGCAAGAACTGGCAGGCAAGTATCGCCCCTATCCGGATTATAAGGATTCTGGAGTGGTGTGGTTGGGGGATATGCCAAGTTATTGGCTAACGAGCAAATTGCGCTATATGTTCACGTTTGGTAAAGGGCTGACTATTACCAAAGAAAATCTTCGTGATGAAGGTATTCCTTGCGTTAACTATGGCGAAGTACATTCGAAATACGGTTTCGAAGTGGACCCAACAAAGCATCCTTTGAGGTGTGTTGAAGAAGATTATTTAAAAACGTCATCCAGCTCAGTGCTGAATATCGGTGACTTTGTCTTTGCCGATACATCCGAAGATATCGATGGGTCTGGTAATTTCACTCAGTTAACAAGCGACGTTGTAACATTCGCGGGCTATCACACCATTATCGTTCGTCCAATCGATAAAAGTAGTCATCGTTTTTTTGCATATCTTTTTGACTCGAAAGAATTTCGCACAGCTATTCGTCATGCAGTGAAAGGCGTCAAAGTTTTCAGTATCACCCAAGCGATTCTTCGAGGGGCTGATATTTGGCTTCCATCACAAGACGAAAGACAACGGATAGCCGCCTTCCTCGACTACGAAACCGCCCGGATTGATCGGCTGATTGCCCAGCAGCAGCGGCTGATAGAGCTACTGAAAGAGAAGCGGCAGGCGGTGATCTCCCACGCCGTCACCAAGGGCCTCAACCCCTATGCCCCCATGAAAGACTCCGGCGTTGAGTGGCTTGGCCACGTGCCGGAGCATTGGGCATCTATTCGTGTCAAACAGGTATCTACTTTCATTACTTCTGGCCCGCGTGGCTGGTCTGATTTCATATCAGAGAATGGGGAGGAAGTATTTCTTCAAAGTGGTGATCTAAATAATGAACTTGGTTTGGATCTTGATAAGGCGAAGCGTGTAACCCCGCCTAAAAATACTGAAGGTGTGCGAACGAAGTTAATTGATGGTGATGTTGTTGTTTGCATAACAGGTGCAAACACAGGACGAGTTGCAATTGTTGAAAATTTGTCAAGGACAACATATATAAATCAGCATTTGAGTTTAATTCGTCCACTAACGTCGAAGATTAGCTCAAAATATTTGGGGTTCAGTCTTGCCTCGTCAGGTGGTCGATCATTCTTTGATGTTGTTCAATATGGGCTCAAAGAAGGATTGAGCTTAAGTAATATATGTGAGGTGCCAATTGCGCTGCCACCAATAGATGAACAACATCAGATAGCTAAACATATCGAGTCAAAAAATATTTATTTTGACAAATTAACAAGTTTTGCGATCCATCAAGTTGACCTACTCAGAGAACGCCGCACCGCTCTGATCTCCGCCGCCGTCACCGGCAAGATCGATCTGCGTGGCTGGACACAGCCTGCCGAAGAGGTGGCCGCATGACGCTAACGGGGCTGGCGTGCTACGACTTTGTCAGCCAACTGGCAGCCTTGCCGTTTGTCGAGGCGATCTGGCTGTTTGGTTCACGGGCCCGTGGCGATCACCGTGAGCGTTCCGATATCGATCTGGCCATCGAGTGCCCCGGTGCCTGCGAGGCGCAATGGCAGCAGGTGTTGGCGATCATCGATGAGGCCGATACCCTGCTCTCTATCGATTGTGTGCGACTCGATGAGGAGTCGCCCCAGAGCCCGCTGTATCAGGCCATCCTGCGTGACAGGGTGCCTCTCTACCGACGAATGACGCCTTAAGGAAGTGCAATGAGTCTGGATCTGAATCTGGTTGCCCTTGGCAACGCCCTCAACCGCCTCGCCGAATCCCTGAGCTATGACGCGAGCCAACCGCTGGTGGTCGATGCCAGCATCCAACGCTTCGAGTTCTGTATCGAACTGACCTGGAAGACCCTGAAAAAGGCGCTGGCGGCGGAAGGTATCGAAGCCAATACCCCCCGTGAGTGCATGAGCCAAGCCTATGCGGCCCACTGGCTGGCCGATGAGACGGTCTGGTTGTCGATGCTCAAAGATCGCAACCTGACCTCGCATACCTACAAGGAAGATCTTGCGGTCGAGATCTATCGCCGGCTGCCGGGGCATCTGGCGGCGATGCAGTCGCTTTATCAGGTACTGCTGGCCCGAGGGGGTCAGCCATGAGCCTGGACCTCAGTTTGGATAACAAAGCACGGGAAAAAGCCTTTCAGGACCATATCATCGAGCAACTGGTCGCATCAGGTTGGTTGGTCGGTGAGTCGGCACTCTATGACAAAGAGAGAGCCCTCTACCCCGAAGATGTGATCGCCTATGTGCAGGAGAGCCAGCCAGAGGGGTGGCAGAAATACTGCAAGACCTACGGTGAGGAGCCAGAGCGTCATCTGCTCAACGCCGTGGCTCGATCCCTTGAGAGCGATGAGCGGGGCACCTTGTGGTTACTCCGTCATCAGGTAGAGGATCGAGGGCACCGGCTGGCGGTGGCCACCTTCAAGCCCGACCATGACCTTAACCCAGAACTGGTCGAGCGGTATGCCAAGAACCGACTGCGGGTGGTGCCAGAGCTGGTCTATAGCCCCCATGGCTATGATGGACGACTCGATCTCACTCTGTTTCTCAACGGCATACCGGTGGCAACGCTGGAGCTCAAGTCTTGCTTCAAACAGAGCTTGGAGAACGCCAAGCAGCAGTACCGCTTCGACCGCCCACTGGTAACGGCGGGCAAGCGTGAGCCCTTGCTGGCTTTTCGTCGCGGAGCCTTGGTGCACTTTGCCGTCAATCAGTTTGAGGTGGCGATGACCACCCGGCTGGCCGGAGCAGATACCTTCTTCTTGCCGTTCAACCGTGGCACAGCCCAAGGCGGTGCGGGGAATGATCAGCCGGAGACAGGGTTCGCCAGTGAGTACCTGTGGCAGGAGATTTTCGCGCCCGAGACCTTCCTCAATATTCTGGGCCGCTATCTGCATCTGCAGGTGAAGCATGAAGAGGACGCACTGGGCCGCCTCAAGAAGAAAGAGACGATGATCTTCCCCCGCTATCACCAGTGGAAGGTGGTTGAGACGCTGCTGGCGACGCTCCAGCGGGAAGGGAGCGGCCAGAAGTACCTTATTCAGCACTCGGCGGGCTCTGGCAAATCGAACTCTATCGCCTGGTTGACCCATCAGCTCGCGTCGCTGCGGCGAGTCAGTGACGGTGGCTCGGGGGATAAGCTATTCAATTCGGTCATCGTCGTCACCGACCGGACCGTGCTCGATAGCCAGTTGCAGGAGACCATCGCTCAGTTCGATCACGCATCCGGGGTGATCTCCCGCATTAATCGGGAAGAGGGGGATGGCAGCAAATCTGCTCAGTTGGCCGAGGCACTGACCAGCGGCACTCCCATCATTATCGTCACCATTCAGACCTTTCCCCATGTGCTCAAGGCCATTCAGGAGAGTACCAGCCTGAAGGCCAGCCGCTTTGCGGTGGTGGCCGACGAGGCTCACTCCAGCCAGACCGGCAAGACTGCCCGTCAGCTGCGTGAGGTGTTGATGGCCGAGCAGTTGAATGATGAAGAAGAGCTCTCGGCCGAGGATGTGATGAACCTGACCTTGGCTGCCCGTGGCGGCAGCCAGAACATCAGCTACTTCGCCTTCACTGCTACCCCGAAGGCCAAGACGCTGGAGCTGTTCGGTCGCCCGCCCAAGCCCCATCTGCCCATTTCTGATGAGAACAAACCCCAGCCGTTTCACGTTTACACCATGCGCCAAGCGATCGAGGAGGGGTTCATCCTTGACGTGTTGCGGAACTACACCAGCTACCAACTGGCCTATAAGCTGGCGATGGAGAGCGAAGCGGCTGATGCAGAAGTGGACAGCAAGAAGGCCAAGCGCAAGCTATCCCAGTGGGTCCGGCTGCACCCGCACAACATTGGCCAGAAAGTGCAGGTGATAGTCGAGCACTTCCGCCAGCACGTTGCACCGCTGCTGGCCGGTCAAGCCAAGGCGATGGTGGTGACCAGCAGCCGGATGGAGGCGGTCCGCTACAAGCTGGCGTTCGACAAATACGTTAAGGACCAAGGCTATCAAGCCATTCGGGCCATGGTGGCCTTCTCGGGCGACATCGAGGACGAGGGGCAGACGTGGAACGAGCGGAACATGAACCCGGAGCTGAAGGGCCGGGACATGCGTAAGGCGTTCGATACGGCTGACTATCAGGTGATGCTGGTTGCCAACAAGTTCCAGACCGGGTTCGATCAGCCCAAGCTGTGTGCCATGTATGTAGACAAGAAGCTGACCGGGGTGGACTGCATCCAGACCCTCTCGCGGCTCAACCGCACCTATCCGGGCAAGGAGAGTACCTATGTGCTCGACTTCGTGAACGACCCGCAGGATGTGCTGGAAGAGTTCCAAAAGTATTACGAAACCGCCACGCTAGACTCGGTGTCGGATCCCAACCTGATCTATGACCTGTTTCACAAGCTCAAGGGCGAAGGGATCTTCACCTGGCCCGAGGTGGTGGCGTTTACCGATGCCTACTTCGACCCCAAGCGGGGTGCCGATGCCTTTTTGCGGCACGCCGTTCCGGCCAGAGATCGCTTCGCCAAGCGTTACCGGCTGGCCATCGATGCTATTCGGGAGTGCCGGACCCAGCTCAAGTGGCTGATCGAACAGGGCGGCTCAGGGAGTGATCAGGCCAACGCCGAGCGGCGGTTGAAAGAGGCCGGGGAAGCCCGTTCGGTGTTGGAGCTGTTCAAGAAGAACCTCAACGGCTATGTGCGGTTCTACGAGTTTGTCTCCCAGATCACCCCCTTCGACGATTACGACATGGAGCGGCTGTGTGTCTTTGCACGCCACCTGCTGCCCCTGCTGCGGGAAGAGGTGTTGGATGAAGAGCAAGTAGACCTTTCCTCGGTGATGCTGAGCCACTACCACCTTAAGGCCAAGCGGACCCAGGATCTGCAACTCAAAGAGAATGCTGCCGGTTATGGGCTGGAGGGGATCGCCTCCCTCGGCAGCGCCAAGCCGAAAGAGGAGAAGAAGGATTTCCTCTCCGAACTGCTGGCTCGGATGAACGATCTGTTTGGCCTGGAAGTGACTGATGGGGACAAGCTCGACTGGGTGCAGGGGATGGTCAGCAAGCTAAGCGAGAACGGCCCCCTGATGGAGCAGGTCCGCAATAACCCACGGGAATCGATTCTGCATGGCGATTTCCCGAATGCGGTGGATGAAGCCGTTATCGGACGAATGGAAACCCAGCAGGGCATGTCGCTGACGTACCTCTCTCACCCCGATAAGGCCAGGGCATTGCAGAATATGCTGCTGGACTTGCTGCTCGAGGGGTTGGCTGGCCATCAGTCATTACGGACACCGAGCCAGTAGGCGTTTGCTGGAGGTGCATGTTAGGGCTGACGTGCTCCTTCAGCGGCAACGAGCCCGATCAAAAGAGGCGGGAACACCATCCTAGGCTAGGTAGGTCGAGGAGGTCTGCCGATCTGCTGAAATTTTGGCAGATTTAAGAACTTTTTCTACGAGATTTCATACAGAAAAAGTTCTATAAAATGCTGAAATTTCAGCAGATTGAGTACCCTAATTGGCCCCTTTGCCTTTGATGGCGGGCAAAAGGGCCAGATTCAAAATCAGCAGATTTACGCAGCCACCACCTCCTCGGACAGCATCACATGAACCGCCTTGGCGATGTGCTCCAACGCCAGCCCATCGGCGTAGCCAGAGTCCAGCATGTGAGTCGTGACGAATGCATCCGGCAGCCCTTTCCGATGGAGGAAGGACTGGACTAGCTGGGCCTGCTCGGGGGTGATGGCGAAATCACCACGAAGGTAGCCCTTACGGTGGTAGTTCTCGATAATCCAGAGTGCCGGTGTGTTGCTTCTACTGCAACGCTCGATCAGCTCGTTCTTCATCTTCTGGCCCAGCGGGCTCTTCTCGACTTCTTCATCCATCATGATATGGGTGGGGTGGATTTGTGGCTCGTAAATCATGCTGTTTCCTTACATCATCGCTAAGTTGGCGTTTCGGTTAGATATTTTTTTGGTGCATCCCTGACATTTTAAGGGTGCCCCTCCAGGGTACTTATACCCTGACCGACGCAATCTGACAAAGTCACCGGCGGGAAACCGTCGTTCAATATCTGATCCGCCCCCTGGCATAAGTAACTCGTGTACCCAAACGACGCGAGGTTACTGTTATGTCACAACACTATGATGATCACCCCGGACAGGGCGATCACATCATCAATCAGGCATTGGCCATTCTGGAAAGCCGACAGCGGCATCTTGGCAATGCCTTCACTCAACCCAAAGCGGCAGCAGACTTCCTTCGGCTCAAGATGGGGGAGTACGAGCGGGAAGTGTTCGCCGTCATGCTGCTCGACAATCAACACCGACTGCTCGATTACCAGGAGCTGTTCTTCGGCACCATCAATGCAGGCACCGTTCACCCCCGTGAGGTGGTCAAGGCGGCCCTCAACAGAAACGCCGCAGCGGTCATACTGGCCCACAACCACCCCTCCGGTATGGTCGACCCCTCGGATGCCGACAAGGCTGTTACCGCTCGTCTCAAGGATCTGCTTGAGATGGTAGACGTGCGAGTGCTCGACCACTTTGTGGTGGGACAGCACGACATCTTCTCGTTTGCCGAGCGGGGGCTGCTATGACTCCATCCAAACCGCTACAGACTCTGTTCGCCAAGATCATCAGCAGCTACCCCGATGCCACTGCCCTGACCCTCAACTTCCGTAGTCCCGATTATTCCGCCGACACTGGCGGTTACCGTCCGGTCGAAATCCGTCTGGAGAAACGGGCTGGCAGCTGGGGGATGGCCTACGTCACTGAGTTCACTTACCTCGGTGGCGAGCTGGTCAAGGATCTTGATTTCGACTTCAACGCCGGGCTGGCCTCACAGCTCTGGTGTGGAGATCGGCCGTTGGCCACCACCATGGACCTCTACCGGCTCTGGGAGAGGAACTTTCTCGACTATCACCGGATGGAGGTCTACCACCTGAAGATAACCCCTGAGTAATCGCCATGAACGACTTCACGAAAGCCCTGCTGCTGGACGCCTTGAAGGCAGCCCTGACGGCGTTTGCGTCAGTCATCGTCAACGCGATGATGGCCCGCTACATGCCGCCACACTTCTACAACATGAACGAAGAGGACTACCCATGAACAAAATGATCCTGACCTCGGTGACTCTGGTTGCCATTGCAGGGGGGACCCTGATGATCCGCCTCATCGCCCGTGACAAGGCTCATGCTGAGGAGCTGGCCAAGGTATTGCGGATGCCGGGCGGGGCGACGCGTCATTGAGATCCCCCGGTCGGCACCCTGCATGACCAATAGATAGAGCAGCCAGAGCATCTGGTTGACTACCCCTGCGGGCCCTCCATTACGGAGCGGCCCGTTTTCATTTGTATCACTGGCACAGGTCAATAGACCAAGCCCGTGTGACGCGAGCGAAAGTGCCACTTTTTGCCGGTCATATGGGTTCCTTTCGACCTTCTGACCGGTCGCGTCAGTGTACCTTGCCCTATTGACCAGGAGGAGACCATGGCACTGGTGGGATATGCACGTGTCAGCACTGTGGGGCAGAGCCTGGATGCCCAGCTTCAGGCACTGGCCGAGTGCAGCAAGATATTTCAGGAGAAGGTGAGCGGGGCCAAGGATGATCGCCCGCAGCTCTCGTTGATGCTGGATTTTGTTCGTGAGGGAGACGTGGTGATGGTGACCAAGCTGGATCGCTTGGCTCGCAACACTCGCCACCTGTTGGAGATCTCGGAGTACCTGCACGCTAAGCGGGTTGCTCTGAGGATTTTGAATCTGGGTATCGATACCTCGACACCTACCGGAAAACTGATGCTGACCATGATCGGTGCCATCGCCACGTTTGAGCGGGAGCTGATGCTGGAGCGTCAGGCAGAAGGGATTGCAATGGCAAAACAGCGTGGGGTCTACAAAGGTCGCAAGCCGACTGCTATGGCTAAAGGGGAGGAGGTGCTGTCACTTGCTGAACGGGGACTAGCTAAGGTCGAAATCGCACGCCGGACGGGGATCAGTCTCTCCAGCGTGCAGAGGATCTTACGCGGGATGGAGGTAAATTCAATGGAATCATAGGCATGTAGGACAATGTCCACTCTCATGAAAACGGTATCAATCACATAAATATATCTGCAGATTCTTTAGTATTTCTCCTTTGGAGCGGTCTATTGAATCGTTATGAAAATATAGGGAACAAGGAGAAACTGATGACAGTTCGTTCGTGGGTATGCATAGGGGTTTGTCTGGCTCTTTCTGCTTGTGGCGGCGGAGGGGGCAGTGACAGCGATAGCACCAACCCTCCGGCCGTTAAATCTTCTATCCAAGGAAAGGCCATCGATGGTTACATCAAGGGTGCCACAGTGTACCTGGACCTGAACTTCAACAAGCGGCTCGACGCAGGCGAACCCAGCTCTGTCACCACAGAGCTCGGCGATTACCGTATGGAACTTACCGGTGCCCAAGAGCAGTGTGCCGAATACGTGCCTCTGGTTGTGGACGTACCTGTAGGTGCGGTTGACCTTGATACTGGCGTTGTCGAGGAGGCATACCAGATGGTTCTGCCTCCCAAGTTTACCCCGATCTCCAACGATGACCTCCTCCACGTTACTCCGCTGACGACTGTCCTTTGGAGCGATGTGGAAAAGCAGTTGGCCAGCGATGGTGCTCTGACTTGCCAGTCAGTCATGGCCGACCAGCTGAAGCGAGAGAAGATCGCGTTCGAGCTGCGAGAGTCTACCAACCGCGTGATCAAGCACTACAACATCTCAGAAAAGAAGCTGTACGCTGACTACATCGCCTCTGGTGACGCTGAAACCGCCACTCTGGCCATGGAAATCGTCCGAGGTCTGCAGGCATCATTCGGGGAGACTGAAGTGTTGAAGAAGCAGCACCCAGATGCGTTCTATGCCTATGTGGACTACCACATCGGTGACAATCGCGACCTAGATAACGCCTACCCCAATGCCTGGTATCGTGAACAGGGTGTCTATTGGGATGATCGTGCAGTTACTCAGTTGGCAAAGGTATCCTCTGACTTCACGCAGGTGATCCGCCAGTTGGCCTACAGCGAGCGTCACTTCCGCAAGACTGCTAGCTACAAATATGTCAACGAGTACAGTTTTGAGTCAAAAGGTGGGGATGACTCTCCGTATGCCTGTGGTGTGCAAGAGGCTATCGAGCATGTAGCTGGTAACAAACTGTATGAGTTGTCCAACTTGGTGAACTTCCAGGCTAATAGCTTTGAAGAGTGTGTCATCGACAACTTGGTTGATGTGGTAACGCAACGCCATGTAGCCGTAGAGGCCACTAATGGTGACGTTAAGTCCACCGGTGAGTTCATCTACGACCGTCAAGCTGGCAGCTTCCCCTTCTTGAACGACTGGATTGGTGTGGCTGATACTATCGATACCCTCAATATGGCTGATCTGGGGTCTGCTCTGGAACAGCTCCCGTATGGTTTCGAAGACCAGACTATCGAGCCAGATGCCCGTTTCTGGGCGAAGACTCAAGTCACCACAGACACAACCGGGGTGAAAACTGAAGTTCGCTACAACGAGCTCGGTAACTATGTCAAAACCGTCACTCAAGTAGACGGCACCTATACCACCGAGTGTGGTACTGATGGTGTGATATGGGGAACATGTAGCTAATAACAACCCAAGGAGCCCTTGCCGGGCTCCTTTTTAGCAGGTTTTGACTGGGTCAAGCCGGTATCGATGCTTGGCCCGGCAGCCACGGCACCATGATTGTATCCTGGTTACACCAGCCATCCGTCTGAATCCGAATTCTCCTGCCCGATAGAACACATGAACGCCAGCCTGTTCTGAACAGTTCGGGCAGCTTTTGAGTTTCTGCCCGTTTTGATGGAACACAACTGAATGGTTGAGGGGCTGGCCACAAGAACACTGGTCGGTCATCGATGAACTCACTTCCGGCGGTTGTCGGTTTCTTTGGCTACCCCTTTGAAGGGATCCCCACCTTGTTTCTGCTCGATAAACTTGCCGCTATCCGTATCGCGTTTCGTCCAGTTCCCATTAACCGGGTTCTGAACTTGGGTACGGTCGTTGACGGAACCTTGTCGATAGCCTTTGCCTGTGTTCGTAGCCATATGTCACCTCGGGTTTAAGTGAGACCCAAAGTTACCATTAGATTTCATTTCGCTCAATATTGGGTTGATTGTTGAGCTTCTGCGGGAGGGGATGGGGTCTTTAATGAGGTGCTTGCAGTGTACGGGGGAGGGCGGGTAGGATTGCCCTGTTTGTTACCCATTTAAGCATGTCCACTTGATGTGGATGACCGTACTTGCGGCGGATTCTCGCTTGTTGAGGTTTCAGAACACTGTGATGGCGCTCAGTTCCATCCCCAAGTGCCTGATTTATTTGGGCTCGCATTGATAACTCGTCAACCTGGTCAGGACCGGAAGGTAGCAGCCAAGGCGGGGGACTCGAGTGCCGGGATGTGGCTGGTAGGGCCACCACTTGTTTCTGCAATTCAATAAGTTACAGCTAATACCCCCTTTCAGACCTCTTGGTAATCCACTTTGTGTGGATGGATCAGGAATCTTCATAGTAAATCTCTGGCTCTCTCCGCAAGGTATCTGGTACTACCGCAAGGTGACCGTGTTCCCCTGTGGCCGCCGCAAAGACATCAAGACATCTCTCCGTATTCGGAACAAACTCGTCGTATGTGAATAAATAAAGCTGGCTGCGGCCCCGTCGCCCATGATGGTCATGGTGCAACCAGTTACACACAAAAGGGCCTTCTGTTTCAGAAGGCCCTTTGTCATTTATGCAAACAGCAGTTGGGTCAGGTAGCCCATCATGACGGCCATCCCCAGTATGACGGTCAGGAACGCCGCTATCATCGGGGTTCTGAACATCGACTTGAGCAGGATCACCTCGGTCAGGCTGGCTCCTGCACTACCGATAATCAGTGCCATCACGGCCCCCATGCCCATCCCTTTGCCCAACAATACCGATGCCAGAGGGATAACGGCTTCTGCCCGGATATAGAGCGGAATACCCACGGTGGCGCTGAACGGGATCGCCAGCGGGTTGTCTGCCCCGGCGTGGGCCGCTATCCATTCGGCGGGGATAAAACCGTAGATAAATGACCCTATCAGCACCCCCAGCAACAAATAAGGCAGTACTTCTCTGAATTGTTGCCAGGCATCGATACGCGCTTTGGCGAAGGCCGTGGAAATGACAGGGGCCTGGGTCAGTGCCGCAGTGCCATCTGCGCAACAAGAGAGAGTGGGGGCGGTCTCATCGGGCTGCGCAGTACAGCAGGATGTCTGAGCCTTTAGCGGTTTGACGGACTTGATAGCATTGCTTGCACAGCAGGCGGTTGCACTCACACTGGCAGGTTCACTTGTTGGGGTGCCACAACCGGTGCCACAGCTACGCCTCTTTGGGGTCAATCACATGACGCTCAAACCCCAGCATGTCCAGCAGCATACTCGCCAGCACCGAAACGCCGGCTGCAATCACGGCATACAGTGCCGTCACTTTCCAGCCAAAGGTGGCCCACATCAGGCCGACGATGATCGGGTTGAGCAGCGGCGAGACAAACAGGAAGGTCAGGGTTGGCCCAAAACCGGCTTTGGCAGACAACAGTCCGCGCAGCATCGGAATGGTTGAGCAACTGCAAAAGGGCGTCAATGCCCCCAGTGCCGCAGAGATTAAGTAGCCCCTTCCTTTTCGTGCTCCCAGCATGGCCTGGATTTTAGTATCGGGGATCTTCTGGCGGATCAAGCTGACCCCTGCACTGATCACCAGAAACAGCACAGAGAGCTCGAAGGCCAGGAACAAAAACATCTGAGATGCATCTGTCAGCATGGTTAACCAGTCATTCATTTTCATACCCTCTTTGATTTACCATATTTCTAAAATAGTCGAATCATTGGGGTGGTCAAGATATTTCTGGTATTATCGAAATATGTTCCATCAAGGAGAGTGAGCTATGGAGTTGGAAGAAGTTGCCAAGGCACTGAAAGAGCTGGGTCATCCGACTCGGTTGTTCATTTTCAAACATTTGGTCAAGGCGGGGGAGCAGGGCCTGCCTGTCGGAGAGTTGCAAAAGCAGCTCGCCATTCCCGCATCGACCCTGAGCCACCACATTGCCGCGCTGGTCTCGGTTGGTCTGGTCAAGCAGAACCGGGAGAGCCGTACCCTGCTGTGCGTCTCTCAATACGAAGTGCTGGAAGAGATCATCGCGTTTTTCCGTGAAGAGTGTTGTGTAAACAGCAACTGTACCTAAATACACCAATAGCAAGGTTTGGGTGGGTTGATCATTTCAACTATTCTTGTATAGTTGTAATCACGAAGTGAATGAAGAGGTTCAAATGAATAAAGATACAGCCACTAAAGTCTTCGAGTCTCTCGCATCCGGTATCCGCCTCGATGTATGGCGTCTGCTGGTCAAGGCAGGGCTGGAGGGGATGGTCGCTGGCCAGCTTGCCAGTGAACTGGATATCGCCCCGAACACTCTTTCATTCCATCTGAAAGCCATGCTGCATGCAGGCCTTGTCTCGGTGGAGCAAGAGGGCCGTTTCTTGCGTTACCGCGCCAATATTCCCCTGATGCTCGACTTGATCGGTTACCTCACCGAGGAGTGCTGCGCCGGTCATCCGGAAGCCTGCGGGGTGATGAGGGCTGAGTCTGGCTGCTCACCCCATGTATTGCCTGCGCAGCCATGCTGCAATAAGGAGTAGACCATGAGACTGATACAAGTTTTTGACCCGGCCCTGTGCTGCTCCAGCGGCGTATGTGGCACAGAAGTTGACCAAAACCTGGTGATCTTCGCTGGCGATGCCGAGTGGCTCAAGCAGCAGGGGGGATCTCTATATCGCTTCAATCTGGCTCAGCAACCTCTGGTATTCGCCGAGACCCCGGCAGTGGCTTCCTTCCTGGAACTGTCCGGTGAAGAAGGATTACCGGTGACCCTGGTTGATGGCCAGGTGGTACTCACCGGTCGCTATCCCAGCCGCGCTGAATTGATGCGTTATGCCGGACTTGAGTCACCGAAAGCGGCTGACGTCGATGGCGAAGACGTTGAACAGCCAGCAGCCGAGCCCAACAAAGCGGGCGCCATCAAAGGGATCGTCAAGAGTGGATGCTGCTCCGGCAGCAGTGGTTGCTGCTAAGCGTCATCGCCTGGTTGGCAAGATCTCTGTTTGCTTTATTGCCTCGTTCTTCCTGATAGGAGTCTCTCATGTCCCCGTTGCTGAACTACTCGTTTCTCAATGATGCGCCACCGTTTCTCTTTTTCACCGGTAAAGGTGGGGTGGGTAAAACCTCGCTGGCCTGTGCCAGTGCGGTTGCCTTGTGTGACAGTGGCAAACGGGTACTGCTGGTCAGCACGGATCCGGCATCAAACGTAGGTCAGGTGTTCGACACCCAGATAGGTAACAGCATTACCGCCATCGCGGCAGTCAGTGGGTTATCAGCACTGGAGATTGACCCGCAAGCCGCCGCACAAGCCTATCGCGAACGTATCGTTGGCCCGGTGCGCGGCAAGCTGCCCGAGAGCGTGGTGCGCAGCATTGAAGAGCAGCTCTCCGGTGCCTGCACCACAGAGATCGCCGCCTTTGATGAATTCACCGCGCTCTTGACCGACAGCAGCCTGGTGGGGGAATACGACTACATCGTGTTCGATACGGCACCGACCGGTCACACCATCCGTCTTTTGCAACTGCCGGGGGCATGGAGCGAGTTTCTGGAGCAAGGCAAGGGCGATGCTTCCTGTCTGGGGCCGTTGGCGGGACTGGAAAAACAGCATAGCCAATACGCAGAGGCCGTGGCTGCCCTGTCAGATGCGGGGAAAACCCGACTTATTCTGGTGGCCCGGGCGCAAGCCTCAACCTTGCGGGAAGTGGCGCGTACCCATGACGAACTGGCGGCCATCGGCCTTGCCAATCAGCAACTGGTCATCAATGGCATCTTCCCGCAAAGCGAGCTGGCGGATGACCCCCTGGCGACAGCCGTATGGCAACGTGAGCAGCAGGCGATGTCTGATATGCCAGCGCTGCTGGCCAGTTTGCCACAAGACAGAGTGCCGCTGTTGGCGACCAACCTGGTGGGGGTGGAGAGCCTGCGCCAGTTACTGGGTGCAGCACCGGTTACCGGGACTTGTGAGGTTGAGATCGCAACCACTGAACCACATCCTGGTTTGAAGCAACTTATCGATGAATTGGCCAGCGATGGCCACGGGCTCATCATGCTGATGGGCAAGGGCGGTGTGGGTAAAACGACCCTGGCAGCAGCAGTCGCGGTGGAGCTCGCCAGTCGGGGGCTGCCGGTTCATCTGACCACCTCGGATCCCGCAGCCCATCTGGGAGAGACCCTGGCTGGCGCCTTGCCTAGCCTGGAGGTCAGCCGTATCGATCCCCACGCCGAGACCGAGCGTTACCGTGCTCAGGTGCTGGCCACCAAGGGGGCGAGTCTGGATGCCCAGGGTCGCGCTCTGCTGGAAGAAGATTTGCGTTCCCCCTGTACCGAAGAGATTGCCGTGTTTCAGGCCTTCTCGCGGATCATTCGTGAGGCGGGCAAGCGCTTCGTGGTGATGGATACCGCACCCACCGGTCACACTCTCTTGCTGCTCGATGCGACCGGTGCCTATCACCGGGAGATCGCCCGTCAGATGGGGGGCAAGGGGATGCACTTCACGACCCCCATGATGCAGCTGCAAGACCCGAAACAGACCAAGGTGATGATCGTCACCCTGCCCGAACCTACTCCGGTACAGGAGGTGGCCAACTTGCAAGCTGACCTGCGCCGCGCCGGTATCGAGCCATGGGCCTGGGTGGTCAATCACATGCTGGCCCCAGCCAGTGTCACCTCACCACTGCTGGCCCAGCGAGCGTATCGCCAGCAGCCCCATATCGACGCGGTCAAGGGGGAGCATGCCAAGCGTTATGCCGTGGTGCCCTTGCAAGCTGTCGAACCGGTGGGCGTGAAAGCGCTGCAAGCGTTGTGTCACCCTGTCCACAGGGCGGGGTGACATGCAACCGCGCGAGTTTACTGCCAAGGCGCAACCAACAGGGGCATTTGCCCGGGTTGAGTCCTTTGTTTCATCCAACTCTCATGGAGTCTCTTGATGAGTACCAACGCCTGCTGCGATCTGCCCGTCAGCAAAAAAATGAGTTTTCTCGACCGCAATCTGACCCTCTGGATCTTTGTCGCCATGGCCATAGGGGTCGGGATTGGTTATCTGTTCCCTCAGGTGGCCCAGTGGAACGAGGCGATGTCGGTCGGTACCACCAATGTGCCGCTCGCCATCGGCCTCATCCTGATGATGTATCCGCCGCTGGCCAAGGTGAACTACGGCATCATGGGCGCCATGACCCGCGACCGTCAGGCCATCACCCTCTCACTGGTGATGAACTGGTTGGTCGGCCCCATCCTGATGTTTGTCATCGCCCTGACATTCCTGCATGACTACCCGGACTACATGGTGGGCCTGATCCTGATCGGTCTGGCACGCTGCATCGCCATGGTGCTGGTGTGGAACGATCTCGGCGGTGGCAGCAAGGAGTACGGTGCGGGCCTGGTGGCGCTCAACAGCGGTTTTCAGATCCTGACTTACAGCTTCATGGCCTGGTTGTTTATTACCGTACTGCCGCCGCTGTTTGGTTTGCAGGGCTTCGCAGTGGATATCACCATGCTGGATATCGCCGAAAGCGTGCTGATCTATCTTGGCATTCCCTTCCTGGCAGGCTTCCTGAGCCGTCACTATCTGGTCAAGGCGAAAGGGGAGAAGTGGTACACCGAGCGTTTTATTCCGGCTATTTCTCCCATCACGCTGATCGCCTTGCTGGCCACTATCGTGCTGATGTTCAGCCTCAAGGGCGAGATGATCGTCGAGTTGCCGATGGATGTACTGCGGGTTGCTGTGCCTCTGGTTGTCTATTTCGTGCTGATGTTTTTCACCAGCTTCCTGGTTGGCAAGAAGCTGGGTATTCCCTACGACAAGAACGCTTCCATCGCCTTTACTGCCACCGGTAACAACTTCGAGCTGGCCATTGCGGTCTCCATCGCCGTGTTCGGGTTGAACTCGGATCAGGCGTTCGCCGGTGTGATCGGCCCGCTGGTGGAGGTGCCGGTCTTGATCGCTCTGGTCAATGTGGCACTTAGAATGAAACGCAACTATCTCAACGCAGAGGCTTAATCATGAATAACACCCAGATCACCATTTACCACAACCCGGCCTGTGGCACCTCCCGCAATACGCTGGAGCTTATCCGTAACTCAGGCGTTGAGCCGACCGTTATCCACTATCTGGAGACACCGCCGAACCGTGAGACCCTGGTTGCATTGATTGCCGCCATGGGCATGCCGGTGCGCGACTTGCTGCGCAAGAACGTGCCGCCTTTTGAAGCGTTAGGGCTGGCCGACGAGCGATTCAGCGATGACGAGTTGATTGACGCCATGCTGGCGCATCCCATTCTGATCAACCGCCCCATCGTGGTGACGCCGCTTGGCACCAAGCTGTGCCGTCCATCAGAAGTGGTGCTCGATATCCTGCCGAACCCTCAGCAAGGGGCCTTCACCAAGGAGGATGGAGAGCAGGTGGTAGATGCACAGGGAAAACGCATCAAGTGACCGAGCCAACCGGGGCACCACCTTGCCTGATGACGGCATGGCAGCAGCATGAACATGAGCTCTATGGGTGGCTACTCAAGCAATCTGGCAGCCCGATGGATGCCGATGACCTGTTGCAAGAGACCTTCATGCGGGCAATCCGCCAGCAGGGCAAGTTCTGCGCCATCGAGAATGCCAGGGCTTGGCTGTTTGACGTCGCCAGACATCTGGTGATTGATAAAAGCCGCAGGCAACGCCCGTTGCTGCCACTCTCTGACGAGTTGGCCATGCAGCAGGGGGAGCTTGATGCGGTCGACTCTTTGGCGGGCTGTTTACCCAGAGTGCTGGAGAAGCTTGCTCAGGCTGATCGGGATATTCTCAGACACTGTGATTTGGATGGCATGAAGCAGGCGGATTATGCCGCCCGATACGGTTTGACCCTTGCCGCCGTCAAGTCTCGTCTGTTGCGAGCCAGGGAGCGCTTGCGTCAGCAGCTCTCTCTTGACTGTCAGGTCAGGTTGGATAGCTCGGGGCGGGTCTGCTGCTTCACCCCGGCGGTGAAGTAAGCCATGAACGCTATTCAGCAAAAAGGCCAAGGTGTTCTCCTTGGCCTTTTCTTTATTTTTTCTTGGCTTCGGCCAGGTATTCATCCAGGGTTTCCTGGTTGGCTGCCTGGACCGTCATGCCATTGGGGCCTGCCCGATATGGCTGAACTGGTTTGCCATGTTGGCGTCTCTGGGGGAGATGAGTACCGGGCAACCCGATGTTGCGGTTCGTGAGTCAATATTCAGGAGTGAATGATGAGTTCTCTTGGCATTCAGAAAATCAGGGATGATGCAGTCGAGTGGGCATTAACCCATGGTGTCGCTTTTAAAGAGTCGCTCTATTCTGCCGTGCATACCCCGTTTACCCTGACACCTACCCCGATCAGCAGAGCGGGCTACCAGCATTTGAAAAGTGCGGCTCAGACCTTGAGCAAACTGATCTATGCCGTCTCTGAGGATCATGGTTTTTTATACGATGCCATTCACCCCATCACGGCAGGCGACCCCTTCTTCTCAGCGCTGCTTGGCATGCATCAACAGATCCACTCATCAGCCACCAAGGCACCCCGGCTGTCACTGCTTATCATGCGCAGCGACTTTATGGACGACCAGCGCGATGGCCACAAGCTGGTCGAGTTCAATGGTATCGCCGCGGGCATGGGGCCATTTGGTCAGCGAATACATGAACTGCACCACTATCTGCAACGGCAATGGCCTGCTGAATATGGGCAGTTGTCACCCGAGGCGATGGGTGAACTTGTCGGCAATGAGGCCATTGAAGGGTTGTCAGCTGGTATTGCCGAGGCCACTTTCAAGATTAAGCGCGAGTTTGGCGACCCTGGCCCGGCAAGGTTTTTGATGATAGTGCAGGAGCATGAAAACAATGTGTTTGATCAACACCTGCTTGAGCTGGCACTCCAGCGCAAAGGGATTGAGACCCAGCGCAGAACCTTTCGTGAACTTCATAATCGACTGAGCACGGGCGCCAACAACAGGTTGATCCTCGATGGTGTCGGCCCCCTCGATACCGTCTATCTGCGGGCCGGATACCAATATTCGTATTATGAGGCAGCCGATCTCAACGAGCAGAGATGCTGTCAGGCACTGATGGCGACCCGTGTGTTGATTGAGCGACACAGAGTCGCCGTCAATGCCACGGTCGCTCAGCAATTGGCGACCAGCAAGCGAGTACAAATGCTGCTGTCGCGTTTGGGAGAAGAGGGATTCGCTGCATTTGGCCTGACCTCGCAAGAGGCTGATACCGTAAGAGGCGTGTTGGGTGAGATGCATCCTGTGACCCCTGATAGCGCATGCTTTATCAAAGCGGCCCCCTCCGACAGCTGGGTACTTAAAAACCAAGGGGAAGGGGGTGGGCATTGTCTGTTTGGGGCGGACATCCCGACAAAATTGGCAATGCTTGACCCACTCCAATATCAGGCCTGGTCACTGATGCGCCGCTTACATCCTGTTCCCAGAGCCATGCCCGCCTGGATAGTACGCAGAGGAGAGCTGCATTGGGTGACGGATTTGATCAGTGAGCTGGGGATGTTCACCGTTCAGAGCGATGGCCATCCTGCCAGCGCGGCGCAAAGCTTTGCGGGATATCTCATTCGTAGCAAATTGGCCGGATCGACAGAAGGGGGCGTTCATAGCGGGCAAGGAGTCCTGGACTCGCTGGTATTCAGTGATTGATGGCGCGAATAGCTGGGTGAAAACCGAGAGAACGCGGCACTGGTAAAAAAAACGGAAAATATGCGCATCCTTTGCTGACATGCAACGTCTTCTGGATAACACCGATGTTGATGGAGCCATTATGTTTCAGATTTTCACCGATCTTGCCAGCTGGCTGGTCTATCAGCAGTTGGGCCTGAGCCCACAAACCAAGCTGGGGGATGCGCTGCATTTCTTCGTGGAGGATGTGAGCAAGATCTTTGCCCTGTTGCTGGTGATGATCTACATCGTGGCCATGCTGCGGGCCTCCCTGAATGTTGAACGGGTGAGGGACTATCTGGCGGGCAAGCATAGAGGGTTGGGCTATCTCCTGGGCTCCGGCTTTGGAGCCATCACCCCCTTCTGCTCCTGTTCGAGTATCGGCTTTACCTCAGCCGGTATTCCGCTCGGGATCACCATGGCCTTTCTCATTACCTCACCGCTTATCAACGAAGTGGCCGTCTTGTTGCTGGTCAGTCTGCTGGGCTGGAAGTTCACCCTGATTTACGTGGTGGTCGGCATGGCGGTTGGCATGCTGGGTGGGGCGTTTCTGGACAAGATCAAGGCCGAGCGCTGGCTGGCCGATTTTGCCGCCGAGGCCCTCAAGCAAGGGCAGCATCAGCAAGGTGATATCGTCCAGCCGCATGCCGATGCCCCGAGCCTCTCACTGGCCAAGCGCCATGCCTTTGCCAAAGAGGAAACCCTCACCATCTTCAAACGGGTGTGGCTCTGGGTCATTGTCGGTGTGGGACTCGGCGCCGCACTTCATGGCTTTGTGCCTGATGGCTGGATTGCCTCACACCTTGGTGCCGGTCAATGGTGGTCAGTTCCGGCTGCCGTGCTGATCGGCATTCCCCTCTATTCCAATGCGACCGGGGTGATCCCGGTCATGGAGAGCCTGATCGTCAATGGTTTGCCCATTGGTACGACACTGGCATTTTGCATGAGCACGGTGGCGGCCAGTTTTCCCGAGTTTATTTTGCTCAAACAAGTGATGAAGTGGCCATTGCTGGGGACCTTGCTGCTGGTGCTGCTGGTCTCCTTCACGCTGGTTGGGTGGGTATTTAACTTCGTATCGCCGTTAATTTCTTGATGAGGAGTGTGAGATGAAACAGGTAAAAGTGCTGGGCATGGGCTGCGCCAACTGCAAGAACACCGTTCAACTGATCCAGCAGGTGGTGGATGAGCTGGGGGTCGAGATCCAGCTTGAGAAAGTCGAGTCCTTGTCCGAGATCATGAAGTACAAGGTGATGTCTACGCCAGCTGTCGTCATCGATGACAAGGTGGTACATGCAGGTGGGATCCCGGCCAGAGACGCAGTGCAAAGCTGGTTTTAAATCGGTAAGGAACAGGTGTTCAGGGAGGCAGCATGGCCTCCCATTTTTATAAATAAATTGTTTTTAATCATGTAGTTATAAACACCATCTCGGTGTCTTTGGATGATGTCTCTTGGCTGCTCCTTGCTATGCGTTTTCACAAGCACGGGGGACGCTAGGGGCGGTGCGCTTTTCATTGATCCCCATCGAATGCAGGTACTCACACATACATTAAGGTTTTTGCGTATTTCTTTGATCATACCCACATCATCATCATTGGTATGGGCCTATGGTTTTTGGATAACTCACCGAGATGAAGGAGTATCCGTATCATGATGCAAACTCATGAAATTGAGCAGATGTGTGTCGTTGCCAAAGGTCCTAATCATGGGCCTGCCCCGATCCCTCAGGAGGGGCAGTGGATCAAGGTCAAAGAGGTGACCGATGTGTCCGGCCTCACTCATGGGGTGGGTTGGTGTGCCCCTCAGCAGGGGGCATGCAAGCTCACGTTAAATGTCAAAAACGGCATTATCGAAGAGGCGCTCATTGAAACAATTGGCTGCACCGGGATGACGCACTCCGCAGCGATGGCCGCCGAAATTCTTCCTGGCAAGACCATTCTGGAAGCCATGAACACAGACCTGGTTTGTGATGCCATCAACGTCTCGATGCGGGAGCTGTTTTTACAAATCATCTATGGCCGCAGCCAGACTGCATTCTCTGAAGGGGGGCTCCCTATTGGTGCGGGTCTGGAAGATCTCGGCAAAGGGCTGCGCAGTGTGACCAGTACCATGTATGGCACAAATCTGAAAGGCGCTCGCTATCTGGAGATGGCGGAGGGATATGTCACTGAATTGGCGCTTGATAACGACAATGAAATCATCGGGTACAAGTTTGTTCAGCTTGGCGTGATGATGGATCACATATCGAAAGGCATGGGGGCTGAGGATGCACTACGGAAGGCAACGGGCACTTATGGCCGGTTTGCCGAGGCAGTTAAAACTATCAACCCGCGCAAAGAATAAGGACAAGACCATGGCACTCTTTGAAGGATACGAGAGACGTATTGCACAGATCACCCCATTCCTTGCCAGTTATGATATCGCCTCGCTGGAGGCAGCCGAACAGATTTGTCTGAAGCAAGGCGTCGATGTCAGGGCAATCGTCAAATCCATCCAACCCATTTCGTTTGAAAATGCTGGCTGGGCCTATCTGATTGGCGCCGCCGCGGCACTGAAAAAAGGTCAGGTATCGGCAGCTGACATCGCACAGACCCTGGGCGAAGGTTTGCAGGCTTTCTGTATCCCGGGCTCTGTCGCCGACGATCGCCAGGTGGGGATTGGGCACGGCAACCTGGCGTCAATGCTGCTGCGTGAAGACACCGACTGTTTCGCCTTTTGTGCGGGCCATGAATCATTTGCCGCGGCAGAAGGGGCGATCGGTCTGGCTCGTTCAGCAAATAATGCCCGGACAAATCCGCTACGCGTCATTCTGAATGGCTTGGGAAAAGATGCGGCCCAGATTATTTCGCGGGTCAATGGTTTCACCTACGTTCAGACCGAGTTTGATTACTCCACCGGCAAGCTCAAGATTGTTCGTGAGAAGGCCTATTCGGCAGGGGAGAGAGCTGCGGTTCGCTGTTATGGCGCGGATGATGTGCGTGAAGGTGTGGCTATCATGCACCATGAGCAAGTCGATGTCGCCATCACGGGCAACTCCACCAACCCCACGCGCTTCCAACATCCGGTGATGGGTGTCTACAAAAAAGAGCGTCTGCTTGAGGGCAAGAAATTCTTCTCGGTGGCATCAGGTGGCGGCACCGGCCGGACACTTCACCCGGACAATATGGGGGCGGGGCCAGCTTCTTATGGCATGACCGACACGATGGGACGTATGCACTCGGACGCCCAGTTTGCCGGTTCATCCTCGGTTCCTGCCCATGTGGAGATGATGGGGTTGATCGGTATGGGAAATAATCCCATGGTGGGCGCCTCTGTCGCGGTTGCCGTTGCGCTGGAACAGGCAATGAAAGCATAAAACATGATGGTTGATTGATGCCGCCACTGATCAGATATTGATGAGTGGCGGCATATTAAACTTATGTAGAATAATTTGGTTGCATCTAATTATCAGAGTCTCGTTCGCCAGACATGCCAAATTCTATCGGTATTAATGTATAGAATACGCTGGTATTATTATTTTTAAGTGCATCAAACATAAGGTTAACTTCGCTCTCCGTTACTGCGAGTGTTACTTCCAATGGTTGGTCAGACAGTTCGAAAAAATGAGCAGAGTGTAACCGGCGATCATGTCCCAACCCTTCATTGGCCGCTAATAATGTCGCACCTTGGATACCGAGGTTTTTCGCTTGTTCAACCAACCATTGTGTTAATGGTTGACCCTGTATTGAACGATCTTGTCGAGTGTAAAATGTTAATTGATAACCTTTCATAAATCCTCCAGTCATAGACGCTGCAATATAGACATCGACCACATTCCTGCAATTGTCATCACCAGTGAACCGACTACATGAACACCAATGGCTGCGCCAGCCCAAACGAATCGTCCTGCTTGCAGTAATGAACTCACTTCGGCAGAAAATGTGGAGAAGGTGGTTAATCCACCGAGAAAGCCGGTGATCACCAGCAGGCGCCATTCAGGGGAGAGGGCCGGATTTGCCGAAAAGAACGCGATAGCGATTCCAATCAGATAGCCTCCCAGCAAGTTTGCGATGAGAGTGCCCGGGGGAATAGTGGGAAAGAGTGCATTGAGCGCTGTTCCCAATAACCACCTTGATATGGCGCCGAGTGAGGCACCACAACTGATGGCCAGAATCGAATTAAGCATATCATTTCGTCCTTTAGTGCTGAGACTCCAGGACAGTGGTGCATAAAGCTACGCAGTCCTGACCTGGACTGAAACGTAGGCATCATTAGCCACAGCGGCGGTTTGTTTGCTTATGCATATGGAGGAATGCCATCTCCAAGCACATTGTATCTCGCGAATTCAACTTCGAAGTGCGACACTCGCCTATGCCGCCTGACGGTACTCTTCGAATACCTTGACAGGCTGCCT